>JAZOPW010000277.1:0-12867 GCA_045655785.1 Eubacteriales bacterium | reverse complement strand
GACATGCCTACCACCCGTCTTCTCCCTGCCCTCCTGACCGCCCAAATCACAAGCACGCCGCCAAGGATCACGCCCCAATCAAAGAGATCAAGCCCGAACGAGGTCAAGCCGCCTCGCAAAAGCTCTCCCCAATTCCATGTGGTAAGCATGCTTCCCCACAGACGGAAGGTGCGCGGCACGTCGCGGTAGCAATCAAGTGAGCGGATCAAGCCCATCAGCAGAAAGGTGCGAACCATTTGCCACTTTTCCCATGGCTTTGAGGCAACCAAACGCGGAAACTTACGGTTGAATCGGTTGTAAAGCGGCTGAAGCTCCTGCGAGACCAGGATCACCGCACAGTTCAAAAGTCCCCACACGATAAAGTTGAGACCCGCACCGTGCCAAAGACCCGTCAGGAACCAGGTCACAACGGTAGCAAGATAGACGGGAACACGCTTGCCAAGCTGTTCGCCGAGCTTATTGCGCGACCACCTTGAAAGCTTCTGCATTGTACCGCTTACCGAGATCGGATAGAAAATGTAGTCGGTAAACCATGTTCCCATCGTGATATGCCAACGGCGCCAATATTCCTTGGTGGAGCGTGAGGAAAACGGACGGTCAAAGTTTTCGGCAAGTCTGATCCCCATCATCTCGGAAAGTCCGATCGTGATGTCGATGCCGCCTGTGAAATCGCCGTAGATCTCTATCGAATACAAGAGGATCAGCAGGACAACGTACACTCCGCTGTATTTTGCGTCATTTCCGATCAGTTCCTTGATGGCGATCATTGCCGTATCGGCAACCACAACCTTTTTGAAGTATCCCCACGTAACGCGGCAGAGTCCCGAGCGGAAATGAAAGCCGTCAAAGCGATGTTCGGCAAAAAGCTGTTCCGAAAGACTGTCAAATCGGCTGATCGGTCCCTGAATCAATTGTGGGAAAAAGGATACAAACAGAGCAAGCTTGGCGGGATTATTTTCGGCGCGTGCCTTCTTGCGGTAAACGTCGATCAGATACCCCATGGATTGAAAGGTATAAAACGAGATTCCGAGCGGCAACAGCAACGATGGGACTGCAAGCTTTGCTTGTCCTGCCGCGCCAAGTATCGAATTGACGCCTGTCAGAACAAATGCGGTATATTTGAGCACAGCAAGCATCCCAAAGCCAAGCACCAAGCCGCATACCAAAATCCGAAAGCGTTTTTTCTTCTCTCTTGCGCGAAACGCCTTGCGCTCGGTCTTATCCAGCGTTTCCCTGTGTGCCGCCACGTACTGATCCTCGGCATCTGCCCTCTTTTGCATCACGCGTGCGGTCAGATAGGTCACAGCGGTGGTATAGAGGATAAAGATCAGATATTCAACGCCCGAAAAGAGATAAAAAACATAGCTCGCCGCCAACAACACACACCACTGTGTCTTTTTCGGGAGTGTAAAGTAAAGTACAAGCGTCAGCGACGCAAAGAGAAAGAATGAAATTGACGTAAACTGCATGTCCGTGCGATCATTCCTCGTCGAGTCGCTCGATCAGGCTCCAAAGTGCCTCTGCACTGCAGAAATTCTCGGGAATCACTTCCTCTGCGGGAATGCTGACATCAAACGTATGATTGATCTCGGTGATCAGCGTGACAATGTCCAAAGAATCAAGCACGCCGTCTCCGATCAGGTCATCTGCCGTTTCAAAATCCACGTCGGGATGCATATTTTTGAGTATATTCAATAATTCTTCCATTTGAGTCCCCTTTTTTACAAAGCAAAAAATCTTCACTATTATTATACAATTTTCCCATGCCCGTGTCAATGATAAAAAGTCAAAAAAAGAAAAAAACTCTATTTTTCATCAAATGATTTCCGTACAGACCCAATCCCGCATCCGATATGCAGATAAAGAGACCTCGATCTGTACGGAACCCAAAAAACTTACAAAAACAGCTTTCGAAACTGTTTTCCATCGAATGCGGCATGCAGTGTGGGTAGCAGAAACGAAAAGTCCGCAACAAGTGAATGCGGCTTCTTTTCGGGATCATCCTGCACCATGGGGACGAAATAAACCTGTTTTCTCGAAAGCAGAGTGGCAATATTCTTCAAATTTGCCGAAAGCGCATCATTCGACGCCAATGAGATCACAAGCGGACGGTCACTGCGCAAATGCGCCTTTGCCGCCATCGAAACCGCAGTATCGGTGATCCCGTTTGCGATCTTCGCAAGCGTGTTTCCTGTACACGGACAGATGATCAACGCATCCAAAGGCATCGCAGGACCCAACGGCTCGGCATCCACGACCGTGTGGATCACCGAACGACCGCACACGAGTTCAACGTCCTCGGCAAAGACCGCCGCACTCCCAAAGCGTGTGTCGGTTGCCCACACCGTTTCACTCATAATCGGCTGAACCTCATATCCCACCTCAATCAATTTTTTCAGCTCGGTCAATGCACGTGCATGCGTGCAAAAGGAACCGCAGAAGGCATATCCAAGCATGTCAAATCTCCTTTCTGCCAAAGCCAAGGTCACTCAAAAGCTCCGATACCGTTTCGGCAAGGATGATTCCCGCACTCTCAGGAGCACATTTTCCTGGCAGGGATGTTCCCCATACACTGCACAGCCCCAACTCACGTGCCGCACCGTGGTCAATTCCGCCGGGTACCGACGCCAAATCGATCAGCACACAATTCTTGGGCAGGTGTGTCAGAACCTCGCGTGTCAGGATCCATTGCGGAACGGTATTGAAGATCACACGGAATTGCCCCCCCTCAAGATCGATCGCGGTGCGTCCGTCATGGCAACACAATGCTTTTGTTTTGTGATGGTGCAGCCTTGCCAGCGCAAGCTGTTCCCGACGTCTGGCATAGACCGTTACGTCTGCCCCCAAGGCATGCAGCTTTTCAGACAGGAGCGATCCGATCCTGCCGTATCCGATGACCGCCGCCTTGACACCGTCCAAGGTTACGGGAAGCTCCTTCATGGCAATCGCCAACGCACCCTCCGCAGTCGGCAAGGCATTCTTCAGCTGCAGCACCTCGGAATCGAAATAATCGATCACGTTGATCCTTTTCTGCTCGGCAATACTGCGGATCGCATCGGTCAATCTACCGCCGAGAAGGAGTCCATCGGACATGGCATCCAGCAGAGTCGTCACGCGTAAAAACACATCTCCTGCCTGCAAGGGACAATGCACGCGAACGCCGTCGGCAGAGGCAGGCAACGGAAGCACAACTGCGTCGGCACCCTCGATTGCGGTCTGCCAAGCTTCACAGCTCACCGCCTCTCCAATACGCTCCTCGCAGTGTCCAAGCCCCCAAACCCGAACACCGTACCCATATTCAGCCAGTGTACGCGCCATCGCGATCTGCCGCTCATCGCCTCCCAAAACCGCAAGTTCTATTCTCTCTTTCATGGTCATCATTCCTTTCTCTGTCACAGCCAAAGACCTTTGGCAATAACAGAATATGAAAAAAAGACCTTTTCCGACACTGGTTCGCGATTTTTTATTTTTTTTGTAAAAAAGCAAAAAAAGTATTGACATTTACCTAAGGGTATGGTTTATAATAGTAAAAAAAGGAGGTAGTCATGAGAATTATTGATGTTGAAAAAGCAACCGGTCTTTCTAAAAAAGCGATTCGATTATATGAATCCAAAGGCCTCATAACGATATCGCGCACCGATAACGGATACCGTGATTATACGGAACAGGATATTATTCAATTTAAAAGAATTAAGCTTTTGCGGCTTGCAGGAATTTCAATCTCGGATATCAAACTACTGAATGCCCATATCATTTCACCTGAAGACTTGATCAAAAAAAGGAAAGCACAGCTTGAGGAAGAATACGGTAGTTACTCCAAGCAATTTGCACATTGTATTGATTTAATGCAGCATTATAAAAATGAAGAGTTTGACTGCAACGATCATTTGGATGAGGATGGGGACGGAATCATTTCAGAGGGCAGATTTTCTGTGGGACTTGATATTGGAACCACATCAATCAGTGCAGTTGTCATTAATCTTGATCAAAAAAAGTCGGTGGAATATTTTACTGTTCCAAACAGCTTTGGCATTCTCTCCGACAAGCCTTTTTTTGCATTACAAAATGCTGATGCCATATTCGAAAAAGCAAAAAGCCTGTTGAAGCACATCATCAAAAATTTTTCAGGTGTATCTTCAATTGGGATTACAGGACAAATGCACGGTATATTGTATATTAATAAAAACGGCAAAGCATGCTCCCCTCTTTTTACTTGGCAAGATAATCGCGCGAACCAAATTTACCAAAACAACGAAACCTATTGTGAATATATTACTCGACTCACCGGTGAAAGAATTGCAACTGGCTATGGTTTTGCAACACATTTTTTCAATCTAAAAAATGCACTGATTCCAACCGAAGCAGTTGGATTTTGCAGTATCATGGATTATATTGCCGCCAATTTAACCCAAAAATTTGACTATCCAATCCACTCCTCAATTGCCGCAAGCTTTGGCTTCTTTGACGCACAAAAAAGCAATTTCAAAATTGAAAAGCTTGCCATGCTTGGTATAACCGAGATTTCTCTGCCCAAGGTCACAAACGGTGCCGAAGCAATCGGATATTTTGATAACATCCCCGTTTCAGTTCCCATCGGTGATAATCAAGCAAGCTTTTTCGGCTCTGTAAAGGACCCAGAATCCAGCATTCTGATCAACGTCGGAACAGGAAGCCAAATTTCCGTGATGAGCGATTTTTGCAAAGAAGGGTTTGAAACCGAGGTTCGTCCGTTGCTCAATGAGCATTATCTAATATGCGGCTCTGCGCTTTGCGGCGGTGCTTCATATGCATTACTTGAATCCTTTTTCAGAAGCTTTTTACTTGCGGCTCAACAAGAAAACACCCCTGTTTATGAGGTCATGAATACATTGGCAGACGAACAATATGCAATCATTGAAGACTCATTGTACGTCGACACTCGATTTTGCGGTACAAGAAGCAATCCTCTCCTCAAGGGATCGATAGAAAATATTTCCCTCAAAAATTTTACGCCCTCACATCTGATTCTCGGCGTCATAAAAGGAATGTGTACCGAATTGCAAAATCTTTTTGCCGAGATCGGCACATCAAACAAAACCATGATTGTCGCTTCCGGGAACGCAGTTCAAAAAATCAGTATTTTTAAACGAGTTTTATCAGACGTTTTTCAAATGTCGGTTCAAATTTCACAGGGCAAGGAAGAAGCTGCAACCGGCAGCGCACTTTTCTCGGCACTTTCTGCAAAGTATCTGGAGTCAATGCAAGACTTTTCAAAATTTATTCACTATAAAAATTAAAATCAAGGAGAAGCCAAATGATAAACACTTACACACAGATTTCTTTTGAGGCGACCCATCTTCCCTCTTCCATTTGTTCCTATAATAACAAAGCATTAACATTAGAGATCCAACTTTCCGAGCACTGCTTGGTATGCAAGGTCTTTTACGATTTTTCCCCCGATCCACTAACACTTTGCGCAACAATTTTGGAAAAAGACCAAATCAAAATCAATCTAATGCCATATCGAATCGAGTTATGGGTAAATGGCAATCTGTGCGACGAGGAGTGGCCTGCGGGGAATTGCTTATTCACTCCCGATGCAAGCATTGAATCGGATATCAACGTGACAGTAGGTCAGGCAAGCTCGGAAGTTGTCACAGAGCCCTCTGTAATCTCCTATTTTTCAAATGCAGAGGGTTGGCAGCCTGCACACAACATCTATGTAGGTGACTGTATGCCCTACTCCCATCGCGGAAGATATCACGTTCTGCATTTAAAGGATCGCAGACATCACAAAAGCAAATGGGGGCTTGGCGCACATCAATGGGATCACATCTCCACCGACGATTTTCTGCATTGGCAGGTTCACCCTACCGCGGTCAGCATAACCGATCCGCGAGAGGGATCGATTTGCACAGGATCCTGGATCGAGCATGATGAGAAAGAATATCTGTTTTATACCGTCCGTATGTCGGATCGTTCTCCCGCTTTGATCTGCCGCAGTATTTCCGATGACGGTTATCATTTTGAAAAAGATCTGAGCTTTCATTTTACTCTTTCTGAGAAATATCACGGCCCGTCCGCAAGAGATCCTAAAATCATCAAGGATCAAGATGGATTGTATCACATGATCTTGACCACCTCTTTGATCAAAGAAGGGGTGGGATGTCTGGCACATCTGACATCCCGAGATCTTGATCATTGGGAGGAGGTCGAGGAACCGATCTATACCTCACAAGATAAAACACAGCCCGAATGTCCCGACTATTTCTTCTATAACGGATATTATTATCTGATCTTCAGTCTTCACGGAAAAGCACATTACCTGAAATCAAAAAAGGAATTTGAGGATTGGACAGAGCCAAACGATCCGATTATTCCGTGCCACCGTGTCCCAAAAGCCGCAATCCTGAATCAGAAATTGATCTTCACGGGCTTTAAAGCATTTGGCGTATATGGAGGTACCATGACCTTCCTGTCCGCATCAAACAATGAAAACGGAGACCTTGTATTTTAAATTCATTCATAGCTACAAAAGAACGTCCGCAAGAAAACTCCTTGCAGACGTTCTTTTGTATTACGGGTACAGCGACAGTATCCGCTCGGCATCGTAGACAACGTCGATTCCGTGAAGCTTCGCCTCCTGCTCGATCCGTGCGGCAATTGCACACTCTCTTTCATTCTGCGGCTGTGGAAGATGCAGGGTTATGACACGAATTTGTGCCGATATTCTTGCGATAAAATAGGTGGATTGATTGTAATAACGGCAAAAGACAAGATCGTCGATCTCGGTACACCGATTCTCGAGTGTCGATTGCTTGATCTCAAATGATTCGGTGGAATTTCTGCTTACGTCATTCACCAAAACAGAAGATCCGTTTTTCGTGTAAAGACGCACCTCGCCAAAGCCCGCAGGTAACACCGTCTGTGTCCATTCCCGCTCGGGTGGGAGATAGGTCACGCAAAAGGAAGAAGCCACGGCGGCGGCACTTAACGCCAACGGAAGCAGTACCCAACGCTTTTTCTTGAGCTTCAAACAGGCAAACAGGATCAGCGTAAGCGTCAAAAATCCCAAAATGATTTTGGTTGGGAGATCGCCAACAGGCAAAAGCACACCTCGAATCTCGGAAAAGCCGTAAACCACCGATAGGATCAAGCGCCCCAACGCATGACAAAGAGACGGAAAAAGCGGCAGGAAGGAAAGGCACAGAAGGATCGCAGAGCAGATCATCAAAAGCTCTATGGGCAAGGATAACAGTAGTGTAGCCGCCACAGATGCCAAGGAAATCTCACCAAACACGCTTGCGGAAAGCAACAGTAACGCCATGTTTGCAACAACACCGATAAAAATTGCCGATATGATCGCCTTCCCTATGCGAAACAGTCTTGGCGGAAGCTTTTGCCTCAGGGGAGATGCGTCGATCGTACGCATACAGGCAGGAGAAAAGATCACGATTGAGCCAGCCGCCAAAAAGGACATCCACATGGAAATATCCAGTATGGCATAGGGTGTCACCACCAAAATGAGAAGCAACGCAGAGCAGAGGGCGGTAAAGGAATCATAATTGGCGCGAAGCAGAATTCCGATGTACAACACACAAATCATCAGCACCGCTCGACAGGTTGAAACCGAAAGTCCCGTCAGGATCAGATATACAAAAGCAAACATCGGAACGATCCACGCTCTTGCCACCTTGGGAATAAGAAGTCTCCGCAATAAAAGCTCCAAAAAGGCGACAAGAATTGATACATGCAGACCACTCAATGCCAACAGATGCGAAACACCCGCGCGCCGGAATGCCACCGCAGTATCGGCGGTCAACCAAGAGCGATTGCCCAGAACCAGTGCCGCAGCCAATCCGCCTTCTTCCCCACCGATGCGATTGCGTAACGCATAGGAAAGGCGGGTGTTCAGCTTGGACGCAGTGATCCGCCAACCGTTTTCTCTCTCGGGAAGAATTTCGTAATCATGATCGGACGAAGAGGTCAAGATCATCAGGCACCCTTCCGAAAGACGAAAATTCTCCTCGTCAAACAATTCGTTTTCGGTATATTCTCTCGGAACTGCCGACAGGATAAAGCGATCCCCCACCTGAAGCGCGGACAGATAACTGCATTCCAGAATTGCATCCATGGAGGAAGCCTTGCCGTTCAAAGAGGTGACGTGAATGCGCAGATGGCTGTTATATGCGGCGGAATCCATGCGCTCCAGAACATACCCCTCCGCCTGACACGTCTGACCGTTCAGCTTCTGAAGGCTATCGTATCGCACATGGAAAAACAGGTAGGAGGAGCCAAGCACTGCCACTGTACAAAGCAGACAAAGAAGGGTCAGAAGGATCCGCCTGCCCATGTGACGGTGAAGGACAGCGATCAACAGCAAAAGCACAGATAGGGTCACCAAGGCGAAAAGGAGTAATTGGCTTACCATCGCGTCGGCACGAAAAAGCAAGACAGCAGAAAGCACGGCTATACAGATTGCCAATGCCAACGGACGGTTCTTGAATATCTGCATACCGATTCTCCTTTCTGATCAAAATGTACTGTTTTACTATAATTAAATGGATAAAAAAGTCCAAAACACAAAAAAAATTGATTTCTCACAAAATTTTCCTTGACAAAATGAAAGTCATCATGTATAATAAAAGACAGTTGCTGACTTTCGTTGGCAAAAATTATTTCGGAGGAGCAATTATCATGTTCGAAACGCTGAAAAATCTTTTGGTGGAAGAGCTTCAACTGGATCCGGAAGAAGTAACGCCGGAAGCCGAGCTTGCCAACGACCTGGGTATCAACTCCATCGAGCTTGCCGACCTCGTCATGCTTTGCGAGGATAAGTTCGGAATTGAAATTGAAGATGACGATATCCACAAGTTCATCACCATCAACGACGTTGTAAAATATCTCGAAGCACAGAAAAAATAAGATTTCTCATAAAAACAGCACTTTGCAAGGCACGGTGCTGTTTTTTATGTAACCGTATTTCATTATACATGCTTTGACGGATAAAGTCAACATGTTTTTGAAATCGGATAAAAAATGAGAAAAAGCTCTTGTAATTCAAGGAATTTTGCGCTATAATATGAGGTGAAAGATCTCCAGGCAGGAAAGGATCGGTATTGTTTTATGAAAAACGGTTTTATCAAGGTTGCCGCGGCAACACCAAAGATTCGTGTAGCGGATCCTCTTTACAACGTATCTCAACTGATTGCCCTCGCAAAGGAAGCATACCAAGCGCAGGTGCGCGTTTTGGTCTTCCCCGAGCTTTGCATCACGGGATGCACCTGTGGGGATCTGTTTTTCTCGGATACCCTGCTTTCGGGTGCTACAGCGGCTCTCGGACAATATCTCGAAGAGACCCAAACTTTTGACATGATCTCTGTCGTAGGGCTTCCGATTGCCGTTCGAGGCAGGATCTATAACTGCGGTGCGGTCTGTCATGCGGGACAGCTGCTCGGCATCGTTCCAAAGCAAAATCTTTCCTTTGCTGGCGGAGCCTTTGATGCAAGACAGTTCTCCTCTGCCGACACGTCCACAGAGACCTCTCTCAATCTGTTTGGCTATGAAGCCGCGTTTGGAAATGACCTTCTGTTTACCTGCCGCGAAATGCCCTCGCTTACCGTTGGGGTTGAGATCGGAAAGGACATGGAAAGTCTGTTTTCTCCCTCTTCCTATTTGGCAAACGCGGGGGCTACGCTGATCTGCAATGCGGGCGCATCCTATGAGGCGGTTGGAGCCGCCGCATATCGCAAGCAAACGCTGGTATCTCTCTCGGCGCGCACGCAAACAGGATATCTGTATGCGGGAGCAGGATCGGGAGAATCGACTACGGATATGGTTTTTGCAGGACACAAATTGATTTTGGAAAACGGAGCGTTGTTGGCGGAAAGCAAGCTGTTTGATGAAAGCAGCTCCCTGCTGATCAGCGAGATCGATACGGAAAGGCTGATGTATGAACGCCGCCGCGAAAGAAAGGAAAACGGTTCCTTCCCCGAACCCTATCGTACAATTTCCTTTTCGCTTGCCTTGCGCAAGACCCGTTTGACAAGAGCCATCGATCCGCATCCCTTTACACCGTCCGACCCTATCGAAATGGCTGCTCGTTGTGAGACCATTCTCGCGATCCAGACCAACGGCTTAAAGCAACGCATCGAGCGCGCATTCGCAAAAAAGATCGTGATCGGAATCTCGGGCGGATTGGACTCCACCTTGGCTCTGTTGGTCATGGCACGCGCGATGGACTCCCTCGAAAGACCCCGTAAGGATATTCTTGCGGTTACCATGCCCTGCTTTGGAACCACCAAGCGAACCAAGAACAATGCAACCGTGCTTTGTGAGGAATTGGGTGTGGACTTCCGCTGTGTCGATATTTTTGACGCGGTCAACCAACACTTCAAGGACATCGGACACGATCCGCTTGACAGAAACGTGACCTATGAAAACAGTCAGGCACGCGAGCGCACGCAGATCCTGATGGACATTGCCAACGACTGTGGCGGCATGGTGATTGGCACGGGTGACCTCTCCGAGCTTGCACTGGGCTGGGCAACCTATAACGGTGACCATATGTCCATGTACGGTGTCAATGCCGCGATCCCCAAAACGCTGATCCGTCACTTGGTTGCGCACTGTGCCGACCGCTTTGAGGCGGACGGTAAGCCGAAGATCGCAAACGCGTTGCGTGACGTACTCAACACGCCCGTATCCCCCGAGCTTTTACCTGCAACCGAATCGGGCGAGATCGCGCAAAAGACCGAGGATCTTGTCGGTCCGTATGAGATTCACGATTTCTATCTGTACTATATGCTTCGCTACGGATTCTCTCCGTCCAAGCTCTACCGCATGGCACTTTATGCATTGGGTGACGTCTATGATCAAGAAACGCTCTTGAAATGGCTCAAGGTCTTCATTCGTCGGTTCTTCAATCAACAATTCAAGCGCTCCTGCTTGCCTGACGGTCCCAAGGTGGGATCTGTCGGACTTTCTCCTCGCGGAGATTGGGCAATGCCCTCCGACGCATCGTCGGCTCTTTGGCTCGCCGAGGCAGAGGCTTTATAAAAATCCATTTGGAGGTCACTTGAACAAGTGACCTCCAAACTTTTAAAACGAAATTAATACTCGGGCGGCGGTTCCGGCAACGGTGCGCCCTCGCCATCCCAAATGGGAATATTTTGCAGTTGTGCATATCTTGCCTGTCTTTTTTCAAAATCGAATACCGCGCGTCCGTTCTCAAGCTTCAATGCCGCGTCAAAGCTTTTTCCGCTTTTCGGAGAAACAAATCCGCTGATTACAGAGGTTCTTCCCGTTTCGGTCAATTCCTTCAAATACGCGACCGAGATCGTACGTCCGCAAATTGCAGTATTCACAGAAAACTTGCAGCCCTCCTTATATCCCGAGCAACCGTAAAAGCTACGCTGACGCTTCATATCCCTTCCGCAAAGAGGACATTTCGCAACAACGTCTCCGAAAAAGCCGGTATCACTTTCTCGCACAAAGACGGCATCGGTCTTTTTTTCAAAGACCTCTTGGATCTCCATCTCGGCAAGATGAACGCTTTCCTCCACGGTCATGCTTCCGCGATAGACCTTTTTGAGTGCCTGACCAAGCTGAGAGGTTTTGTATTTGTCCATCGTGATCTGCATCTGTGTCAACGATTCGATCAAGAATTCTCCGCTCGGCAGGATAGAATACACATCCTTTTTCAATTCGATATATCCGCTCTTGCGTGCATTGTCGATGATTCCCGTACGGGTCGCCTCGGTTCCAAGCTCCAAGCCCTCAAAAATAGCTTGATAATCCTCGCTGTCATCCTCGCCCAACCTCTCGTCATGCTCCACGGACTCGGAAGCCGCATCCTTTGCGGCTTTTTTCTCGTCCTTGAAGGGATTTTTGAGATAGTTATTCAGGGTTTCGATGGTATAATGCTTTGGCGGACTTGTCTCCTTTTCGGTTGGCTTGAAATCAATGTTGACAACATCTCCTTTTTTCAAAGAAGGAAGGATCTTATCCTTCTGATTGTAATCATCGTATTTGGTCCAGCCCGGCTCCAGCATCGTCATGCCCTTGAGCGTGAAGGTCTCCAAATTTCCGATCGCGATGGTGATCTCGGTGCGCGAAACAATACAATCCTCTGCGCAAAAGACCGCCACAAAGCGCCGAAACACCGTGGAATAGACCTGCATCTCGCGCTCGGAAAGCTGTGATTTGGATGGGATCTTATAGGTCGGGGTCAGAGCCGAGTGCGATTCGATCTTGCTGTCATCAAAAATCGTTTTCTGATCCTTGAATTTCACAGGATAGCCGAGCTTTGCGCACCCCGCAAGGATCTGCCGTATTTTATCCTTTTCTGCGGTGGCAAGGTATTCGGAGTTCGTACGGGGATAGGTCAGATAGCCCTTTTCATACAAGCCCTGAACAATATCCAGACTCTCCTGCATTGACATTTTATATTTCTTTCCCAAAACGTTCTGAAGCTTGGAAAGAGAATAAAGCTTTCCCGGAAAGAGCTTGTCCTTTTTATTTTTGACCCCTGTCACAACAGCACCTGTCTCATTGTACAGGCGGCACATCTTCTCTGCCTCTTGGAATTGATTTTCCTCAAACCGATTTTTTGAGGTCAGCTCGATCACTTCTCCGTTGGTCTTTTCCTTGCTGAGCATGGCAAAATATTTTCCGGGAACGAAGTTGCGAATCGCCATATCACGGTCATAGATCGCCTTGACAATCGGAACGATGACTCTTCCCACACGCAACAGCGTCCCACATTTCAGGGTTGCATAGCGCGTCAGATTGACTCCGTAAAGCCAATCGATATAGGTCCGCGCAAAGCCCTCTGCGGCAAGACGGTCATACTCGCTCTCATTCTGCATCTCGGCAAGTGCCTTGGAA
>JAZOPW010000276.1:0-11866 GCA_045655785.1 Eubacteriales bacterium | reverse complement strand
GCTGTTTGATGAGTCTCGCAAGAGACCCTTGCCAGAAATGCCGATGCGCATCGGTGTCATCACCTCGCCCAGCGGCGCGGCGGTACACGACATCAAAAACATTTTGAAAAGACGATTTCCCTGTGCGGAAATGATCCTTTTTCCCTCGGCTGTGCAGGGGGCGGAGGCACCCGAGCAACTGCGGCTTGGCATTGAATTTTTTGGAATGTCGGAGCTGTGCGACGTGATCATCATCGGTCGCGGTGGCGGCTCTGCAGAGGATCTGTGGGCGTTCAACGATGAAGCCTTGGCGAGAGCCATTGCCGCCTGCCCGATTCCAGTGATTTCAGCGGTAGGGCATGAAAGTGACTTTACGATCTGCGATTTTGTAGCAGACAGACGTGCACCGACACCGTCAGCCGCCGCCGAGCTTGCAGTTCCCGATCGCTTGGAGCTGATGGCACAGCTGCATCTGATCAACGCACGGATGCGAAACGTGGTCACAGGTCGCATTGCACAGGAAAAGCGTTTTTTGACGCAGGTTGCGACCTCTCTTGTGTTTGCAAGACCCGAGCGGAGCCTCGACGGATTCCGTATGCGGATTGCTGACCATGAGGCAAGGCTGGAGCGTGTGGCAGAAAAGACACTGCTCACGGATCGGAATCGGCTTGGAGCCTTGGGGGCGAAGCTTGAGGCACTCAATCCGCTTGCCGTGCTGACGCGCGGATTTGCGGCGGTCAGTCGGGATGGGGTCACGGTGACACGTGCCTCTGAGGTGCATACGGGTGACGCACTGACCCTGCGCTTTGCCGACGGTGAGATACTTGCCGTGGCAAAAAATGAAAAAGGAGAAAAGAGCAATGCCAAAGAAGAATAAGACGTTTGAAGAATCTTTAGCGCGTCTCGAGGAGATATTGCGGATATTGGAGAGCGGAGAGACCGAGCTTGACGGGCTTTTGAAGCTTTATGAAGAAGGGGTATCGCTGATCCGTATTTGCAACGCGCATCTGGAAAAAGCGGAACAGACCGTGAAGATGCTTGCTCTGCAGTCCGACGGAAGTGTGACGCTCACCGATTTTGAAGGCAAGGAGGAGATTTGACGTGACAGAAGAGGTTTTACAGCTTGCGATGGATCGCGATGCGACCATGACCGAAGCGGCTATGAAAAAATATTATGTGGAGGATGACGACATCCGCGTTCTGTTGGATGCCGAGCGTTACAGCCTGTTTGCAGGCGGAAAACGCATCCGTCCTCTGCTTACACTCGAGTTTTGCCGTCTGTTTGGCGGAGATGACGCGGCGGCGTTGCCGTTTGCGTGTGCGGTGGAGATGATCCACACCTATTCCTTGATCCACGATGATCTGCCCTGTATGGACGATGACGAAATGCGCCGCGGAAAGCCCACCAATCACAAGGTGTTTGGAGAATCTACCGCGCTCTTGGCGGGAGATTCACTTCTGACAGGTGCTTTTGAGGCGGCGGCTTCCAATACCGTGGCAGGTGCCGAGACCTCTGCGAAGGCAGTGGCGTATCTTGCGGGATGTGCGGGACGGTACGGTATGGTTGGCGGTCAGATCATGGATCTGGAGGGTGAGAAGAAAAAATTGACGCTGGATGAATTGATCAAGCTTCATTCGCTGAAAACAGGGGCATTGATCAGCGCGGCGGCAGTAATGGGCGCGTTGGCGGCAGGCGTGGACTTCAACGATCCCTGTATGAAGGACGTTGTGACCTATGCCGAAAATATCGGTCTTGCTTTCCAGATCGTAGACGATATTCTCGATGCAACGGGAGACGCCAAGGAGCTTGGCAAAAACGTGGGTGTGGATGCCGAGCATCAGAAGAACACCTTCCTCTCCTTCTACACGGTCGAGGAGGCGCAATTTTACGCCGATAGCCTGACGGGTGAGGCGATCAGAGCCCTTCGGAAATATCCGAATTCCGACCTGCTCTGCTCGTTGGCGGAGTGGCTGTCTACACGAAAGAAATAACCGTGAGAGCCGACGTTTTTTTGACCGAGGGCGGATATGCCCCGAGCAGACGGCGCGCACAGCAGATGATCGAGAGCGGCTGTGTTGCGGTTGACGGCAGGGTGATCGAAAAGCCGTCACAGAGTATTTCCGAGGGTGAGCATTGCGTACAGGTACGCGATATGCTACGTTACGTCGGGCGCGGCGGCTTGAAACTTGAGGCGGCACTCGAGGCTTTTTCGATCGATCCGAGCGGAAAACGTGCGCTCGATGTCGGATCCTCCACGGGCGGCTTCACCGATTGCCTTCTGCAGAATGGTGCCGCACACGTTTGTGCCGTGGATGCGGGGGTGGGTCAGCTTGCCGAGAAATTGAGGCGGGATGCCCGAGTGACCTCCTGTGAGCATATGAACGCGCGGAATTTGATGCTGACTGATATTGGGGGCGAGCGTGTCGATCTGATTGTGATGGACGTATCCTTTATTTCAGCCACCTATATTCTGCCGCGCTTTCCCGACCTGCTTTCCCATGGCGGACTTGTCGTGGTGCTGATCAAGCCGCAGTTCGAGGTTGGAAAGAGTCTGTTGGGCAAGGGCGGTATCGTAAAGGATCCGCGCGCGCACCGAACGGCGGTGGAGCGTGTTCTGGACACGGGTCGCACGGTTGGATTGAACCCGATCGGGCTGATCGCATCACCGATTGAGGGCGGTGACGGAAACCGCGAATTTTTGGCTTGCTTTTCCTATGCAAGCGACGAATCAACACAAGAGAGCCGCATTTGCAACGGCGTGACCCCCGAGGAGATCGGACGGGTAACGGGGACAAGGGTGGCTTTGTGAAAGGAGATGCTTCGATGCTGAAGATTGCATTGATCACCAATTTCAATATAACCGAAAAGGCGAATGCCGCCATGGCGGTAGCGGAACGCTTACTCCGACAGGATTGCGAGATCCTGATCGCGGCGTTCAACCGCGAAAAGCTGATGCGGATACATAAAAGCCGCGAGGAGTTTCGCTATCTGCCGATCGAGAGCGTATATGCCGAGGCGAACATTCTCATTGTTTTGGGCGGCGACGGTACGATATTGGAGGCGGCAAGACGCGCGGCACATCGCGGAACGCCGATTCTGGGTATTAATCTCGGACGCTTGGGCTACATGGCAGAGCTTGAGCCGGGTGAGCTGGATCTCCTTTCGCGTTTATTTACGGGCGAATACACATTGGAAACGCGCTCAATGCTCCGTGTAGAGCTGCTTTCGGGAGGAGAATTGCGCTCCTTCTGCTATGCACTCAATGACGCGGTGATCTCGAACGGATCGGTCTCGCGGATGATCGAGCTGGAGCTTTCCGAGGGAGGCGTACCCGTCACGACTTACCGTGCCGACGGTCTGATCATTGCCACGCCGACAGGATCTACGGCATATTCCATGTCGGCAGGAGGGGCGTTGGTTGATCCGCGCGTGCCTTGCTTTTGTGTGACCCCCATCTGTCCACACTCCTTTATCGCGCGTCCCATGATCTTCTCGGACAGCTCGGTTCTTGAGGTCCGCAATATCTGCGCGCGGGAGAAGATGCTGTATTTGACGGTGGACGGAAGAATGAACTTTGAATTGTATCGGAATCAGATGGTCCGCGTGACCAAATCCAATCTGCAAACCAATCTGATCCGTTTGAAAAGCTGTGGCTTTTACCGTAAGCTACGGCAAAAAATGAGTGATTCCAAAAATTGACCCAACAAATGAAGGAACAGGAATTTAACAGATCATGAAAAAGAAAAGACAGGAAATGATGTTGGAGCTGATCTCCAATCACGAGATCAATACACAGGACGAGCTGATCGCGCACCTGCGTTCACATGGATTTGAGGTCACACAGGCAACGATCTCACGCGACATTCGCGAATTGAAAATCGCGAAAATGACCATGGGAGACGGCTCCTACCGTTACGTTGCTCCCAAGGGAAGCTATGAAGAGGGCGGAACCAGCTTCAGTACCACGCTCTTGGCATCGATCGTCAGCGTGGAGCATGCTTGCAACATTGTGGTCATCAAGACCAGCGCGGGACTTGCACAGGCGGTTGCAGTCGGAATTGACGGAATGAAGATGTATGACGTGCTGGGTTGTGTGGCGGGAGATGACACGATCATGATCGTCTGCCGCAACGAAAAGAGCGCGGGACAGATTGCCGAGCGCATCAAGCTCATGATGCGTGATTATTGAGATCCATGCTACGTTCATTACATATTGAAAACGTCGCGGTGATCCGCAGGGCAGATCTCGATCTTAGGCAGGGCTTTTCAGTGCTGACGGGCGAGACGGGTGCGGGAAAGTCGATCATCATCGACAGCATCAATCTGCTCCTCGGAACCCGTGTTTCGCGTGATATCGTGCGGACGGGCGAGAGTGCGGCACGTGTCAGCGCAGTATTTGACGAGCTTTCGGACTCGGTTTGCAATGCACTTGCCGAAATGGGATTCCCGTGTGAGGATGCGTCGCTGATGCTGACGCGAACCCTGGGAGCCGACGGCAGATCACAGACCAAGCTCAACGGACAGACCATCACGCAAGCTCTTCAACGCGAGATCGCGCGTATGCTTGTCAGTATTCATGGGCAATCGGACAGTCAGAAGCTTTTGCAAAAGAGCGCACACCGTGAGCTGTTGGACGCATATGCGCGTCCGGATGAGGTCGCGGCGTCTTATCGTGCGCTCTATCTTTCGTGGCGCGAGGTTTGCCGAAAATTAGAGTCGGTCAACCGAGATGAATCCGAAAAGCTGCGGTTGCGTGAGATTCTGCAATTTCAGATCTCGGATATCGATGCGCTTAAATTGCGGGACGGTGAAGAAGAGGCTCTGACGCGTGAGCGTGACCGCTTGCTCAATTTAGAGCAGATCAACCGCAATGCAGACCTCTGCTATCGCGCACTGTTGGGGGGAGAAAAGGTGTCGGCATCATCGCTGATCGCACGCGCCGAAACTGCGTTGCATTCCTTGAGCGGCATGGTGGACGGGACCGACGCGCTTCTGGAGCGTCTTTCGGTTGCCGCTTCCGAAATAGAGGACATTGCCGAAACCGTGGCGTCGTATGCCGACGAGGATCGCGAGGATCCTACCGCACGTATCGACCGCATAGAGGGAAGACTGGACGCCATTTCCAAGCTCAAGCGCAAGTATGGTGGAAGCATTGGAGAGATCAAAGCCTTCCGCGACCGTGCCGCCGCAGAGCTTGAGGAGATCGAGGGCTCGGATGAGCTGATCACGTCCCTGCAAAAGCAGGAAAGAGAGCTGTTTGCCGATGCGCAGGCGGCTGCAAAAAAGCTGACCGCAGTCCGTGTGTCTGCGGCAAAGGAGATCAAGCGGCTTGTCACAGAGGCACTCTCCTTTTTGGATATGCCAAAGGTGCGCTTTGAAATCGGGATCACGCCTGCAGAGCTTGGGGAGAGTGGAGCCGATGAGATCGAGTTTTTGATCGCCACCAATGCAGGGGAGCCTCTGCAGCCGATGATCAAGATTGCGTCGGGCGGTGAGCTTTCGCGTATTATGCTGGCTTTGCGCTCGGTGCTGAACGACCGTGACGGCGCGGCTACCGTGATCTTTGATGAGGTCGATACGGGTATTTCGGGCAAGACCTCACGCAAGGTCGGTATCAAGCTGCGCGAGACCTCCAAAAGCACGCAGGTGCTGTGTGTGACGCACTCGGCACAGATCGCGTCGCTTGCAGACACACACTATCTGATCACCAAGCAAGAGAAGAACGGTCGCGTGGAAACCGAGGTTACCGAGCTTGTCGATGACGCACGTGTAGAGGAAATCGCTCGGATTCTGGGCGGAATCGAGATCACCGATGTGCAGAGAAGCGCCGCAAGAGAGCTGATCGCGGAATATGGTCTTACGGGATGTTGATTCCACATTGACAGACACGAAAGGTGATAGGACATGACCAAAACCAATGCCATGCGGATGCTCGATGCCGCAAAAATCAAATATGAAATATTGGAATATGAGGTGGACGAAAACGACCTGAGCGGCATGCATATTGCCGAGCAGGTCGGGTATCCGCCTGAGCAGATGTTCAAGACGCTGGTTGCAAGGGGAGACAAGACGGGACCTTTGGTCTTTTGTATTCCCGTTAACAGAGAGACCGATCTTCGACGCGCGGCTTCGATCACAGGAAACAAAAAGATCGAAATGATCCACGTCAAGGATCTGCTTGCCTTGACAGGCTATATCCGCGGCGGCGTCTCGCCCATCGGAATGAAAAAGAAATTTCCAACGTGGGTAGAGGAGAGCGCCCTGCTTTTTGACCGTATTACCGTCAGCTCGGGAACACGCGGCGCACAGCTGCTGTTGGATCGCGCTGAGCTGTTACCCTTTATCGATGCCAAAACGGCAGATCTAACAGGGAAATCATAATTTCGAGAGAAACAGATATTTTTTAAAATAAATACGCATTTTTGAAAAAAGACTTGCAAACCAAATTGGTTTGTAGTATAATAATAAGTTGTTAACGATTTTCGTTTGAAAGGATTTACTATGCAGACCATTAAGAAACGCATTGCCGAACAGATTGTGGCGGGAGTTCTCGCCATCAATCAAGAGGCGGTATTGAATGCGGATGATGTTGCCGCAATGCTGGAATATCCCCCCGATCCTACCATGGGAGATCTGGCTTTCCCTTGCTTCAAGCTCAGCAAGACCCTGCGCCGCGCTCCCGTGCAGATCGCAACGGCTCTTTGCGAATCGATCAAGGATGAAGCCGTCGAGCGAGTAGGGGCGGTCAATGGATACCTTAATATCACGCTGTCCAATACCTATCTTGCCTCTGCCGTGATCCCCGAGATCCTTCAGCAGGGCGAGAAATACGGCTCCCAGACCTATGGAAAGGGAAAAATGGTCGTTTTGGATTATTCGTCGCCCAACGTGGCAAAGCCCTTCCACATCGGACATCTCGGCACCACCGTGATCGGACACTCTCTGCGCAAACTTCATGAGTTTGTGGGCTATGAGTGCTACGGTATCAACTATCTCGGTGACTGGGGAACACAGTTCGGAAAGCTGATCGTGGCATACCGTAAATGGGGTAGCCGCGAGGCTGTGATTGAGGGCGGAATCGATAAGCTGGTTGAGCTTTATGTGCGCATCAACAACGCCATTAAGGGAGATCCCGAAAACGGTGTTCCCGCCGATACGGCGCTTGCCGATGCATCACGTGCCGAATTCCACAAGCTTGAAATGGGGGACGAGGAGAACCTGGAGCTGTGGAAGTGGTTTGTGTCGATCAGTCTGGAGGAGTATGAGCGCACCTATAAGCAATTGGGAATCACCTTTGATTCCTACAAGGGCGAAAGCTTTTATACCGATAAGATGCCCGCAGAGGTGCAGAAGCTGCGTGACGCCGATCTTTTGAAGATCGACGACGGTGCATCGATCGTTGATCTTTCAGAATACAATATGCCGCCTTGTCTGATTCTGAAGCGCGATGGCTCCACGCTGTATCCCACGCGTGACATTGCCGCCGCTGTCTATCGTAAGGAGACCTACAAGTTTGACAAAGCCATTTACGTGACCAGCGCACAGCAATGCCTGCACTTCGCGCAGTGGTTTAAGGTCGTGGAGCTGATGGGATACCCTTGGTACGATCAGCTTGTCCACGTTCCGTACGGTACCGTTTCTCTCAACGGTGCAAAGCTTGCAACGCGTACGGGTAACGTCGTATTGCTCAAGGATCTCTTCGCACTTGCGGTTGAGAAGGTCAGCAGCATTATGAGGGAGAAGAATCCCGATCTTGACAACAGCTCCGAGATTGCGGAAGCGGTTGGCGTTGGTGCCATCGTATTCTACTATCTTTCCAACAACCGAATGAAGGATATCAATTTTGTCATGGAGGAAGCGCTCAGCTTTGACGGCAACACGGGTCCCTACGTGCAGTACACCTATGCGCGCGCTTGCTCGGTGCTGGGACGTGCCAACGACATCGCAGATGCACCGATTTCCATCACCACCGAAGAGGAAGCGGCATTGGTCAAAACACTCTGCCGTTTCGGAGAGCGTGTCAACAATGCTGTTGCTGATTATGAGCCGAGCTATATTACGCGCTTTATTCTCGACGTTGCAACGGCGTTTAACCGTTTTTATCATAACTGTCCCATTCTTTCGGCAACCGATCCTGCTGTTCGTGCATCTCGTGTACGCATCACCGAGGCAACCAAGATCGTTTTGGGCAACGCGTTTGATCTGATCTGTCTGAAAAAGACCGAGAAGGTATAACAAATATCCGATACACCGTAAATATATCACCGTAATATATAATTGAAAGGATTTTATCAATCATGTCAGGACACAGTAAATGGGCGAATATCAAGCATAAAAAGGAAAAGACCGATGCCGCGAGAGGTAAGATCTTTACCAAGATCGGTAAGGAGATCACCGTTGCGGTCAAGGAGGGCGGCGGAGATCCCGTCTCCAACTCCAAGCTTCGCGACCTGATCCAAAAGGCAAAGGCAAACAACGTGCCGAACGATAACATTGAGCGTTGCATCAAGAAGGCAATGGGCTCGACCTCCGAAAGCTATGAGGAGGTCTCCTATGAGGGATATGGTCCCGCAGGCATTGCCGTCATCGTGAACGCTACCACCGATAACCGCAACCGTACCGCAGGTAACATCCGCGCGTATTTTTCCAAGTACCATGGCAACATGGGTCAGACGGGATGTGTGGGCTACCTCTTCTCGGATATCGGAGAGATCGTGGTCAACAATGAGGACGGAGACGTGGACGAGGACAAGCTGATGGAGCTTGCTTTGGAATCGGGCGCGTCGGACTTCAAGGCTGACGGCGAGGTATTTGTAGTCATCACCGAGCCCGATGACGTATATGCCGTTCAGGAGGAGCTGAAAAACGCAGGCTATGAGATCCTGTCGGCAGAAAAGACCAAGCAGGCATCTACCTCTGTGACGCTGGAGAATGAGGATGATATCAAGTTTATGAATCTTCTGATCGAAAAGCTGGAGGATGATGACGACGTCATGGACGTATACCACAACTGGGAGAACTGCGGAGACTGATTCGGGGGACAAAGTCGCTCCGATCGACCGTAAAAGGAGAGTATCAAGTGCGCTTTTTGCATTTGACTCTCCTTTTTTGTCGGCTTTTTCCATAGCATTTGTACACTTTTTTAGCTGTTTTTTTGTTTGGATGATCTTTCTGTGAATATTCTCGATCAAAAAAGAGGTTTTCTTGTAAAAAATGCAAATTTTCATGACGAAAATTACAAAAATCCTATTGACGAATTGGGTATTTTGTAGTATAATAAGTGTATTCCATTTTAGCAAGAGGAATTTATGCCAAGATTTTTTGTTCGTAGTGACCAAATTGCCGAGGGCGTGGTAACTGTAACGGGTGACGATGCCCGTCATATCTCCCGTTCTTTGCGTATGGCGGCGGGGGAGCATATCACAGTTTGCGATATGCAAAAATACGAATATGAGTGCGAGTTGACCGAGTTTTTGCCAGACTGCGTCCGTGCCAAGGTTCTGCAAACCGTCAAATGCGACACCGAGCCACCCTACACGGTTCATGTCTTTCAAGCCCTTCCCAAAGGGGATAAGCTGGATTCGATCATCCAAAAGGCGGTGGAATGCGGCGTGACCGAGCTGACGACCTTTGAAAGCGAGCGATGTGTGGTGCGCGTGAAGGATTCTGCCGAGGGCAAAAAGCTGGAGAGACGGGAGCGGATTGCGCTGGAAGCCGCCAAGCAGAGCGGAAGAGGGATCGTGCCTGCTGTTCGGGCTACCGTTTCCTTTACCGAGGCGATTCGTCAGGCGGCAAAGGCAGATATTCCGCTGTTTTGCTACGAGGGAGACGGAACCGAGGCGTTACCGAGTGCCATCAGACGAACTGCCGATGCTTTTTATCGGCAAGGCGGTGAGTATCCGACGGTATCGGTGGTGATCGGAAGCGAAGGCGGATTTTCACAAGCAGAGGTTGCGGCGGCGGCAGAGGCAGGAATGATCCCTGTCGGACTTGGCAGTCGGATTCTGCGCACCGAAACGGCGGCGTCCTTCGTGCTTGCCTGTCTTGTGTATGAGCTGGAGCTGTCAAGATGAGCTTTGTGCGTCATGTCATGCAGATTGCATGATTTTTTTGAAAAAATTTATTAAAATTATCGAAAACCCTATTGAAAAAACACAAAAAATGGTGTAAAATACAGGTAGAATTTACAAAGAAGTTATTTATTTTATAATAAGAGGAGAAAGAAAATGTCTAACAGGTTGTTTCAAGGTGTGATCCATCAGATGAAGGACGCGATCGATCGTGTGATCGGTGTGATCGACGAAAACGGCGTGATCATTGCATGCTCGGAATTGGTTAAGATCGGTGAGATCCGTCAGGGAGTTCGCGATGAGCTGAACTATACCAGCGAGGTCGTGACAAACAGCGGATACACCTACCGTCCCATGACAAACGGCCCCAAAACCGATTATATCGTATTTGTAGAGGGAGAGGACAAGATGGCAGAGAAGATGTCCAAGCTTTTGGCGATCTCTCTCGGAAACATCAAAAATCTCTACGACGAGAAATACGATAAGGGATCCTTTATCAAAAATATCATCCTGGATAACATCCTGCCCAGCGATATCTACATCAAGTCCAAGGAGCTGCATTTCAACACCGAGGAAATGCGCATTGTCTTCCTGATCAAGTTCTTTGGAAAGACCGACATGATGCCCTTTGAAATGCTGCAGAATATGTTCCCCGATAAGTCCAAGGACTACGTGATCAGCGTGGGCGAGCATGACATCGTGCTGGTCAAGGACATCAAGCCCGGAACCGAGAGCCGTGACATTGAAAAGATCGCAACCAACATTGCAGACACTCTTTCTGCTGAATTTTATACAAAGGTCTCCATCGGTATCTCCACCGTGGTAGAAAACATCAAGGATCTTGCGCGCGCTTACAAGGAAGCGCAGGTCGCTCTTGAGGTTGGCAAGGTGTTCGAGACCGAAAAGAACATCATCAGCTACGAAAATCTCGGCATCGGTCGTCTGATCTATCAGCTTCCCACCACTCTTTGCGAAATGTTCTTGCAGGAGGTCTTCAAGAAGGGGAGCCTGGAGTCGCTTGACCGCGAGACCCTGATGACCATCCAGTGCTTCTTTGAGAACAACCTCAATGTGTCCGAAACCTCCAGAAAGCTGTTCGTACACAGAAACACGCTCGTATACCGTTTGGAAAAGATTCGCAAGCTGACCGGCTTGGATCTGCGCGAATTCGAGCATGCCATCACCTTTAAGGTGGCGCTGATGGTGAAAAAGTACCTCAACTCCAAGCCCATCAAGTTTTGATATTTGAATGACAGTCGGCGAAATGCAAGACGGATCAACTCCGTGGTGCATTTCGCTTCTGTACTGCTTTTTTCGATGCGTCTTTTGAATAACCGGTCTTCGTTGTCCATACAATAAGAGGAGGACGCAAGAAAAAGACGCATACGGAAAGGATCATAGAAAATGGAACAAAAGGATCGAGATTATATTCCGGGACAATGGGACAACCCCGATTTGCCCATTCCCCAAAAGGCACCGCCAAGACCCAAAAAGGGTGTTTCGGTAGGTGCGTTGCTTTCAATTGTTTGTGCGGTGATTGTGCTTTCGGTACTGTTTACCTATACACTTACCGCTGCATCAAATCGCGCGTATTATTCAAAGAAGCTTGCCGAGCAGCAGGCGGTCATCGATGACCTTGCCAACACGGGCTTTGACAAGCTGGACGTATTGGCGGAGATCTTTCAGCGGTATTCCTACTATGCGGGGAATAAAACCGAGGAAGAGCTGTTGGATGCCGTGCTCAAGGCATACGCCGAGTCAACGGGAGACAATTACGCCGAGTATTATACCGAGGAAGAATACCGCGCCCTGACCG
>JAZOPW010000275.1:0-2016 GCA_045655785.1 Eubacteriales bacterium | reverse complement strand
TACCTCTTCCATGTATTCCCAAAAGTAGCTCCCCTCTCGTTCCGCCGCATATTCCCATAAGCGCAAAGAGTTTTTCTTGCAGTAAGCGGCAATATCGACAAACGTATGCTCGCGATATATATCGGGCGTTTGAGTCACACTTTCATTTTCAAACGAAATACTTCCGCCGCCAATACTCATCACCCTGGCCCTTGCCACCTCGCCATTGCTTTTTAAGCCGATAATATCCATCGTATTGGGATGGGGAATGTTTTTTTCGGTAAAATCAAATATAATCTCACACGGAAGCGGCGCAACTGTTTTTCTGATCACTTGGTCTGTTCCGTGCCCCTTTCCCGTTTTGGCAAGAGATCCATATAAAATCACCCGTAATTCATCAACTTCCGCATATTGATCCATAAACGCCTTACAAGCGCGCTCTGGTCCCATCGTATGCGAGCTTGATGGCCCCCTCCCGATTTTGTAAAGCTCGATAAGTGATTTCATTCCTTGTGTTGATTCTTTTTTGAGTTTGTCAGAGCTTGGTAAAAAATCCTCCATATTGGCGCCAAAAATTTGCGCTAATGCAATGAGATGATTGGCGGAAGGCTGCGAGTACCCAAGCTCCCATTTTGAAATCGCTCGATCACTGATACCAAGAAGTCGCGCTAACTCTTGTTGGGATAGTCCTTGACGAATTCTCAAGGTTTTAATTTTTTGAGGGTCAATTTTTTTCATTTTTTCTTTCCTCGCTAATACGAATCTGTTGGTATTCAATTATATTATACATAAACAAACTCCAACTATAAAGATTTTTTTTGAAAATTTTTCGCTTATATCTCAACCATAGGTTGAACGCATGCTTTTTTCTCTTTATGCAATTTGAATTGACATCCACAAAAACGTATGCGTGTCGCAAGATATGTGAAAAGGAGTACGAACAAAACGTTCATACTCCTTTTGTTTGTTCGGCAGATAAAAAACCGCTCTATTAAAAATCAAATCAAGCCCGTGATCAGGATCACCGCAATCAGGACAGGCAAAACAAATTGGAAATACGGCTTCAGCCAACGCTTCAGCTTCATTCCCTTACCTTCGTTACATTCCGCAAGATAATTATCAAAGCCCCAACCGTAGCGAGTGACGCAGAAGATCAGGTATACGAGTGCGCCCGCAGGAAGAAGAATGTTGCTGACCAAGAAGTCCTCGATATCGAGAATATTCTTTCCGCCGATCGTAGCTCCGCTCAAAACGTTGTAGCCGAGAACACAAGGCAGGCTGGCAATCAACACAAACAGACAGTTGATAATCACCGTTGTCTTTTTCTTCCAACCAAAGTTTTCTTCGCAAGCCGCCACCAGATTCTGGAAAACGGCAATAACCGTCGAGAAGCTGGCAAAGGTCATAAAGAGGAAGAAGAGAGTTCCCCAGATGCGTCCGCCCGCCATATTCATAAAGACGGTCGGCAGGGTTACAAAAATCAGAGGAGGACCTGCGTCGGGCTGAACACCAAAGGAGAAGCACGCGGGGAAAATGATCATTCCCGCCATCAATGCCACAAAGGTATCCAGACAACAAATCTGTACCGCCTGACCGCCGATGGTCCGATCCTTTGTCATGTAGCTACCAAAGATCTCCATCGAACCAATTCCGATACTCAGCGTAAAGAATGCCTGATTCATTGCCGCAGTAATCACGTTTCCAATGCCCTGATCCATCGCGCGGGAGAAATCGGGAAGCAGGTAAAACTTAACGCCCTCCAAGGCTCCGTCCAGCGTAAGGCTGTTGATTGCAAGGACGATGATCAAGCCGAGAAGACCCAGCATCATAATTTTACTGATACGTTCCAAGCCCTTCTGCAAGCTGAAGCTACAGACAAGGAATCCCGCACACACGGTAATTCCCATCCAAAGAATCATTTCCAAAGGATTGGCAAGCATACCGTTAAACACCGATTCCGAGGCTGCCGCACCCGACATTCCGTCAAAGGTGCCCGATGCAAACTTAAAGAAGTAACCAAACATCCAACCCGAAACC
>JAZOPW010000274.1:0-9207 GCA_045655785.1 Eubacteriales bacterium | reverse complement strand
GAATTATATTGGTCTGCGTCTCCCCCTGCTTGGGACCTACCAGCCCTTTAACGCCGCAATTGTACTGACGGCTCTACAGATTATTGAGGAGCAGGGCGTCACAGGCAGCGAGGAAGCCTTGCGCCGCGGTCTTGAGACGGTTCGCTGGCAGGCTCGCTTTGAGCTGATGCAGCGTGATCCCATCATCATCTGTGACGGCGGCCACAATCCGCAAGGGGTTGCCGCGGCAGTGAAGAGCGCACAAGCCTATTTCCCCGAGCAAAAGGTCAACATCCTGACGGGTGTGATGCTCGACAAGGACTACGACGAGATGATTGAAAAGCTCAAGCCCATCACCGCCCATGCCTTTACCGTGCGCCCGGAAAATCCCCGTTCGCTTTCCGCCGAGGATTATGCCGCCCACTTTAACAGTCACAGGACCCCCGCAACCCCTTTTGCGGATGTACAGTCGGCTCTCCAAGCCGCCATTTCGGATTGCCGTTTGAATGGGCTTCCTTTGATCTGTCTCGGCTCTCTGTACCTGTATAACACCGTTGCGGACGCATTGGAAAATCTATAAAATCTATAATTGACTTAAAATTTCTAAACGCTCTTGACCTTTTCACATTTTTGTGATACAATATAGCAGTTCCCGATCGCAGACGGCAAAGCCGTCTGCAGCGTGAGTTCGTAACCATCCTCACGAAAAACAAAACTAAGGAGAAAACAAAATATGATCTACCATGAAACCAAACATAGGGCAAGAATTTTGTACGTTTGCCACGCGGGGCTGATTGCCGCGATCTACACGGTGCTGACGGTCTTCGTCGGTGCTTTCGGACTTGCAAACGGTGCCATCCAGTTTCGCATTTCGGAAGCACTCTGCGTGCTTCCTTTTTTTACCCCCGCGGCAATACCCGGCCTCACCATCGGATGCCTGATCTCCAACCTCGCCACGGGCTGTATCTGGCAGGACGTTCTCTTCGGTACGTTGGCAACCCTGCTCGGAGCGATCGGCGCACGTCTCTTGAGACGGTTTATCTGGCTGATCCCACTCCCCACGGTGCTAGCAAACACGCTCATCATTCCGCCCGTCCTGGCATACGCCTATCACGCAGAGGAGGGAATCCCCTTTCTGATGTTGACGGTGGGAATCGGAGAGCTCCTCTCGGCGTACGTATTGGGAATGTTATTTCTCCTGTCTCTGCGCCGCTACGGTGATCGAATTTTTAGAGTGTGATTTTTCAAAATACACGTGAATGGAGAAACCCAATTTGTATCGCCGGACGTACACTCCTCTTCGGTAAGGAAGACAAACCAATCCCTTCATCTTGACAACCAAATCAAGTCCGTCATCTTGAGCGGAGACCGACCACGTTTGTTTCGACATTTACCAATCAGAACAACATGGGCGGTCGCAGTCGAAACCCGCAGGGCGACCGAAACGAAGTGAGGATCGGATCTCGGACGAGACTCTATAGTTTTTCTGAATAAAAGTAACTTTCATTCAAGAAGCATTCCCATTTTAAAGGCAAAAACAGGCACCGCTTTTCAAAAGCAACCACCATATGGCAAGCCAACCGTAATTGGTCATAGATCCCTGCCTCAAAAAAGCTCGGCAAGCCTTCCGCTTTTTTTCGTTGGTTTGCTCCGCTCGTTCCTCGCCCACGCAAACTTCGACTGCATCCGCCCGAACCAAGAAGGTGGCTCCTGCATTTAGGGAAAGCAATCTCGGGCGGACTCCGCTCAGGATGACACATAGAGCTTTTATATGGTAAGCATATTAGCTGTGGAGCATTTTGGGTGGTGGTACCAAAATGCTAGCGGGAGCAATTGTTAATCTGAAGCGCACGAAAGTGAAAAAAAACAGTTCAAAAATTTTTTTAAAAGTTCTTGAAGGGGTCGGGCTGTCTCATTAAGAAAGTCACACAAAAAAAGGAAGCCTTCCCCTTCGAGGGGAAGGTGGATCGCGTAGCGAGACGGATGAGGTGTCATCATCAAAGATAATACAAAACAAATAATTGCTTTGTTGTTACACCTCATCAGTCACCTGCGGTGACAGCTTCCCCTCAAGGGGAAGCCTTCTGAAAATCCTTATCTTGTGCAGGTTTCTAAAATGAGACAGACCAAAAAAATTACGTTAAGGAAGCTTATGCTCAAAAAAGTTTTCTGACAAAAAAACAAAAGGAGGAAAAGCCATGACAGAATCGCATATGAAACTACCGCATGAAGTGCTGGTGGCGATCGAGCGTCTGGAAAGTGCGGGATATGAAGCATATGCCGTAGGCGGATGCGTGCGCGATACCCTGCTTGGCAGATCCCCCAACGATTGGGACATCACGACCTCCGCGCGTCCCGAGGAGACTGCCGCCGTCTTTTTTGACTGCCGTACCATCGAAACAGGCATCAAACACGGCACGCTGACGGTCATTGTTTCGGGCATGCCCCTGGAGATCACAACCTACCGCAGTGACGGGGCTTACGCGGACAACCGCCACCCCATCGAGGTCAGCTTTGCCAAGCACGTCGAGGATGACCTTTCCAGACGCGATTTCACGGTCAACGCCATGGCATACCATCCGACGCGCGGATTTGTCGATCTGTTCGGCGGACAGAATGACCTGTCACACAAAAGCATCGCTTGCGTGGGCGACCCCGCCACCAGATTTCATGAGGACGGACTCCGCATCCTGCGTGCCATCCGCTTTGCGTCGGTGCTTGATTTTACGATCGATCCCCCGACCGCACGCGAGGTTCACGCCTGCCGCCATCTGCTGAAAAACATTGCCGCCGAGCGCATCCGCGAGGAATTCTGCAAGCTTCTGTGCGGCGTGGGTGCCGTGCGCATCCTGCGAGAATTTGCCGACGTAATCGCCGAGTTCCTTTCCGAAATCACCCCCTGCGTGGGATTCGACCAAAACTGCCGCTATCATTGCTATGACGTTTGGGAGCATACCCTGCACGCGTTGGAAGCAAATACCGACGGTGATCTCATCACCCGTCTTGCCATTCTATTCCATGACATCGGTAAGCCGCACTGCTACACCGAGGACGAAAACGGCGGACATTTCAAGGGACACGGCAAAATCAGTACCAACATGACCGATTCTATCATGCGCCGCCTGCGATTTGACAACGATACGACCGAGCGCGTGACCCGATTGGTCGAGCGACATGACTGCGTTTATCCCGCCGAGCCGCGCACCGTGAAACGCCTGATGCAAAAAATGTCCGACGAGGATATTTTGCGGTTGATGGAAATTCAACGCTGTGACCGCGTGTCTCACGCCAAGGATTATGCTACCCCGTCCCCCACTTTGCAAGAGATTCCCGCCCTGATGCGTCGGATCCGTGAGGAACACGCTTGCTTCTCACTCAAGGATCTGCAGGTCAAGGGAACCGATCTCATCTCCATCGGGATCCCCGCAGGCAAACAGCTCGGTGCCATTCTGACCATCCTGCTTGACGCGGTGATCGACGGCGAGCTTCCAAACGAGCGCGCCGCTTTGCTTTCCTATGCCGCAAAAAAGGCAAAAGAAATGTAAAAAGAAGAAAAAAGCCTTGACAGAAGTAATTCTTCATGGTATAATGGTCAAAACACAACGAAAGGAAAACGGTTGTTTCAAAATGGAAGGCGACAGTAGCGACGCGGATACCGAACCTTACAATTTTCAAATTCATCCACTGCATACTTTGGCATATCTATGCCCCAATAAGGGATAGGTATGCCTTTTTTGTATTTTCAAAAATTTTTTACAAAACAATCAAACCCAAAATGATTTCATAAGGAGTGATTTTTCTTAACATGGACAGTCCAACCGCATTATATCTCATCGTCATGGCAATCTGCCTGATCCTGTCGGGATACTTCTCAGCAACCGAAATTGCGTTTTCCTATCTCAATAAATCCCGTCTGCGCACACTTGCCGAAAAGGGCAACAAACGCGCAAGCCTCGCCCTGAAGCTTTCCGACAATCACGATAACCTGATCTCCACGGTGCAGATCGGCAACAGACTTGTCAATATTACGATTGCCACCCTAGGAACGCTGCTCTTCCTCTCGCTGTTGGGAGATGCGTCGGGACCTGCCGTCGCAATTGCCGCCGTCACCGCAGTCGTTCTGATCTTTGGCGAGATCTCCCCCAAAAGCATCGCCAAGGATTTCCCCGAAGCCATTGCCATGTTCTCCGCCCCCATCATTCGGGTATTCGTTTGGATCTTCACCCCGCTCAATTTCCTGTTTTCACTTTGGAAAAAGCTGCTCTCTAAGATATTTAAGCCAAGTGACGACAACAAAATGTCACAGGAGGAGCTGCTTATGCTGGTGGACGAGGTAGAGCAGGAGGGTAGCATTGACAGCGAGGAAGGCAGCCTGTTGCGTAACGTCATTGAGTTTACCGACCTGAAGGCAGAGGAAATTCTGACCCACCGCGTCAATCTGGAGGGCTTTTCGATCGATACCCCCAAGGAAGAGATCGCACGTCTCTTCTCAAAGACCAAATTCTCGCGTCTGTTGGCTTATGAAAATGACATCGACCATATCGTGGGTGTCCTGCACCAAAAGGACTTTTACAATGCCGACGGTGTGACGAATCGTCCGATCGAGGAACTGCTCTCCCCCGCCCTGTTTATTCCGCAATCCGAAAACATCAGTGACCTGTTGCGTCTCTTCCAGCTCAACCAATCGCATCTTGCCGTGGTTGTCGATGAATACGGCGAAACGCTCGGCATTGTGACCATGGAGGACATTCTTGAGGAGCTGGTAGGCGACATTTGGGATGAGCATGACGAGATCGTGGAGAACTTCCGCGAGATCGGTGAGGATACGTATGAGGTCAGCTGTGAGATCAGCCCCGAGGAATTTGCCACCTATTTTGACGTAGAGATCGAGACCGAGTGCAGCACACTCAACGGCTGGATCTCGGAAAAGCTCGAAAAGATCCCCGAAAACGATGACCTTTTCACATATGAAAGACTGACCATCAAGGTCGTGGAGATCGATTCCCACCGCGCGACCTTTGTAAACGTGGTGGCACCGCCCAAGACGGTTGACGAGGAAGCAGAACCGTCCGAGGAGGAATAAACCGAAATCCCACAAAAATCTCCTTTTGTTGATATTCGGTTCATATTTTTGATGTATGATAAAACCGAACGGCAAAAGAAGAGAGGACAAAAAAATGTTTCAGATTCTGGTAGTTGAAGACGATAAAAACGTACGACGCTTAATGGCAACCGTCCTGACACGCTACGGCTATGAACCGATCTTGGCGTCGGACGGCTTGGAGGCTCTTGACATCATGGATCACAAGCATATCGACCTTGTGATATTGGACGTCATGATGCCGCGCATGGACGGCTATGAATTCACCAACACTCTGCGCTCGGCAGGCTGTACCATTCCGATCCTGATGGTGACCGCGCGAGAGACCCAAAACGACAAAAAGCGCGGATTCATCGTGGGAGCCGATGACTATATGGTCAAGCCCGTGGATGAGGAGGAAATGATTTTGCGCATCGCGGCACTTCTGCGGCGGTCACAGATCGCAGGAGAAAGGAAGCTGACCGTAGGACAAAGCACCCTGCTTTACGACTCCTTTGCCGTCAATACCCCCGAGGGCATGATGGAGCTTCCGCAAAAGGAATTCCTGCTCCTGTACAAGCTACTCTCCTACCCCAACAAAATCTATACCCGCCGACAGCTGATGGACGAAATATGGGACATGGACAGTGAAAGCGACGAGCGCACCGTTGACGTACACGTCAGCCGTGTGCGTGAGCGCTTCCGCCGCAACACCGATTTTGAGATCGTCACGGTTCGCGGCTTGGGCTACAAGGCGGTCGTTCTCAAATGAAGCCAAAAGCAAACAAAAAGGAAATACACGAAAATATCCGATTGCACCATACACTTCGCTGGCGTCTGACCCTGTTCGTGTTCACCGTCATTATGATCACGGGCTTTCTGACCGCGGCGGTCTCGATTCTCGCGCTGACCTTCTTCGGCAGAACCCCCATCGTCAGCGCACTGATGGTCAATCCCTTTACCGTCATGGCAACCCTGCTGATCATCTGCGGACTGATCGGCACGCTACTCGCAAGCTTTTTGGGGAAATTCTATCTCCGTCCGCTTCGACAGCTGATTGCGGCAACCAAAGAGGTCACAAAGGGAAATTTCAAGATCCAGATTGAGACCGATAAGGAGGCGCCCTCTTTAAGTGAAATGGATCAGCTGATCAACAGCTTTAACGAAATGACGCGTGAGCTGGACGGCATCGAGCTTTTCCGAAATGATTTCATCAATAATTTTTCCCACGAGTTCAAGACCCCCATCGTGTCGATCCGCGGATTTGCGAAGGAGCTGCAGTACGGCGATCTTGACCCTGAGCAACGTCGGGAATACGCCAAGATCATTGCCGAGGAAGCCGACCGACTCTCCAAGCTTTCCATCAACGTCCTGGAGCTTTCCAAATTGGAGAATCAGCAGATCGTCACCGACAAGCAGGACTTTTACCTGGACGAGCAGCTTCGCCAATGCATTCTCCTGCAGGAATCGGCATGGTCAGCAAAGAACATCGACATGATCCCCGAGCTTGACGAGGTGCGCTTTCATTCCAATGAGGAGCTGCTGTCGCATATCTGGATGAATCTGATCGGAAACGCGATCAAATTCACGCCCGAATACGGTATGATACGGATACGGCTGACCGCGGACAGCGAGAAGGTCACGGTAGAGATCCGTGACACGGGAATCGGAATGACCGAGGAAGTCAAGCAGCACATTTTTGAAAAGTTTTATCAGGGTGATCCCTCTCATCACCGTCACGGTCACGGAATCGGCTTGACGATGGCAGAGCGAGCCGCCACGCTATGCGGCGGAAGGATCACGGTTGACAGCCGTCCCAATGAAGGCAGTACTTTTACCGTCATCCTGCCGAGATAAGCAGACGCAAAGCTACCCACATATAAAAACAACAAAAACCAAGATCAATCATGATGATTTGACCTTGGTTTTTTGTTATGACTGCACATAGCGTTCATGCTTTGTTAATGCTATGAATCAGCCTGTTCTTTTTTGTGTCTTACTTAATGAGACAGCTCCTTTGGTTGAAATTTGACAATAGGCAAAAGATATTCCAGCTGTCAAGCTCTCCATTTTTTAAATCCGAAGCATCAGCCGTTGGAGCAAGAATCGGTTACCGTCACGTTGACGTCTGTTTCGCAAACAATTTTGGGGTCAACAAAGCGCAAGAGCTTCACCTCATCCAGTTCGATCTGTCTGATGTGCCGTCCCGTCACCAACGCGATCTGCTCATAGCCCTCTCGTGCGGTCACGGTGCAGTTTTTCATGCGCAACGTCAAGGGCTCCTCTGCGGGGCAATTCAATTGCATCGGTGAACAAACCCCATCAAATACACAATTTTCAAATGTAATATCGTTGAGTGAACGGTTACAGCACCATTTGTGTCCAAACGGAAGCCGCATGATGGCATCGGGATTTTGAAAATGCGAATTGCGTATCACGATCTTACCCGGCGTTTCTCGCACCGCAGCTCGACCGTCACAGTAATACAAAAAGACATTTAAACAATTGTGTCTGTGCGATGAATTGGTCGGCATACGGTTGCGTTTTTCTTCCGGCGAAAGAGAGCCTCGGAATCCGTATGTCGCGGGCGCAATCCCTCGGCAACCTTCCACCAAAACGTCGGTACCGCCAAAGCGCATCATACTGCATGCAGATTCAAGCACACAGTTTTTCACGGTCACGCGCAGATTGTCAAAGCCTGCGACGCAATCGTCTCCCGTGCGAAATACCGAATCCTCTATTGTAACATCATCACAAGTCCGCACGTCAAAGCCATCGTGTCCCCCAAAAACGGTAATATTTTTTGCAGAGATTCTTTGGCTGTTTTGGATTGCGTGCGCCCAGTTGGCACTGTCTCGAATCGTATAACCGCGAAGCACAACGTCTTCGCAAAACCACATATTGATCGCGTGAGGTCCTCGATAAGACTCTTCCCCCGTGGGATCAAAGCAGTTTTGCCCATTGATTTCCGCGCCCTTTTCCCCGATAATGGCAATGTTTTTGGCAGAGATCGCCCGAATGATCGCATTGTTCCAGCGCGAATACGGATAAGCAGATACAGATGACGGATCGACTTTCTTGACGGTTGAAACAGGCTTATCCAACAGCTCCGACGGAATTGGCTCGATTTCGTCCCGTAAAAAATCCGTATAATCATCGGGATCGGTGCTACCCATCAAAACGGCATCCTCCAAAAGGTGAAGCGTCACCCCGGAACGAAGACGCAATCCTCCCACCAAATAGGTTCCTCGAGAGAACACCACCTCACCTCCGCCGTTCAAAAAGCAAGCGTCGATCGCCGCCTGTATCTGCTTGGTACACAAGCTTCCGTTCGGCAATGCACCGTAATCCTGAATTGAATAGGTCATATGTTATCTCCTCTCCAAAGCAAAAAATCAAGGGTGAAGACGATTTCCGACGGACATCGCTTCCTTCCTCTAACTTATATCACAAGTTCGGGGTCTTGTCAAGCACATTGAAGCAGAAAAATTTTCTGAATTTGCACACTGTAAGCCGAGTTTGGAGATAGATTTGTTTGTCAGGCTTTTGCGCCGTAGCTTTTTCAATTGAGATTTTCAAATATCGGGCATTCTCCAAGCTCCGTCGCCCGTGACATCTCCGCGTCTGTGCGGACCGTCCACACAAATTTCGGCGCACGGTAAAAGCCCGTGGTGAGCCTTACAGGCAACGCTTCCCTGTCCATTTGGTTGTATGCAATGAAATCGGGACGCGCCAAGACATTCAACACCATGCCGGTCAGGATCATATACAGGATCGTTTTTTTTCGCTTATCTCGGCAGACGTTGGTGTAAAGCTGACCGTAAAAGGCATTGGGCAGATGCTTTTTCATGGAGCGAATAAGCCACGGATTGAAGGATTCAATACAGTACGCCCCCTCATATGCCGACAAAAGTGCGGCAACCCTGCTACAAAGCGAGGAATTCAGATCCTCCCCCTTCAGCTCCACCAAAATCGGAACACGTCCCCCAATCAAAGCCAGCACTTCCTCAAGCGTAGGGATCGTCTGATCACTTCCCGAGAGAGAGAGCGACTGCAGCTCTGCCGCATCCAATTCACACAGCTGTTTTTCAACACCCGTCATACGCGTAAGGCTGTAATCGTGGAACAAAGTCGGATCGTAGCCATGT
>JAZOPW010000273.1:0-2114 GCA_045655785.1 Eubacteriales bacterium | reverse complement strand
CTTTTGTTGTACAGGCAATCGTGTTTAAGCAAACAGGAAACTATATTAAGCATCAAAAAGAATTGCTCAAGGTTGTATCTTCTGATGAACAGGGCATAGTTGAAACTTTTTTGAATTTAAAAAATGGCAGAACGGTGGATTTCAATTTGATGTCTGAAACATTGTTTGCCTGGTCAAAGAAATGTATTGCAAAAGGGTAATAAAAGAAAAAAGCTTTACGAACTATAAACTATTGAAAAGTCAATATTTGTGCTATAATAAAATGTCCTTAGCAAAGGGGTAAAACCGAGGAGATAATGTCACTACAGATGTGCTTTAACGAATGATATTAAAAATCGCAAAGGGCATATCCCTTGCTGGCGATAGAAGAAGGAGGTGCCGAAAATGTCAATCGCATATGGAATTATTGCGTTTGTTTCTCTGTGTATGGTGGGCGCTTGTGTGCTTGCGGATAAAAAGCGTGACGTATGGCTTCTTTTGGTGTTTGTATCGGTATCGCTCTGTAACCTCGGTTACTTTATGACTGCTATCTCCAAGGATCTTGACGATGCACTTAACTCCAACCGCATTGCGTATCTCGGCAGCGTGTTCCTGCCGTTCTTTTTGCTGATGATGATTATGCGTTTCTGCGGAATCAAGCGCAGAAAACCGCTGACGGTAGCATTGGTTGCGGTCGGTATCGTTATGCTTACCATTACCACAAGCCCCGGTATTTTGCCTATATATTACAGCACTGTGGATATTCAAACGGTGGACGGCTACACCAAGCTTGTCCGTGAATACGGCCCGCTTCACTTGTTATACTATGTGTACCTCATCGGCTATATGCTTTCGATGATCGTGGTAACGCTGTACGCCATCGGTAAGAAGAAAATCAAATCCCGCATCCATACGGTACTGCTTTTGTGCGCCGTATTTTGTAACGTCACCATCTGGCTCGTAGAGCAGTTTTTACCCCGAGGCTTTGAATGGCTCTCGCTTTCCTATATTATCACCGAATGTTTGATGCTTGCCATCTATCGCTCAATGCAAAAGCAATGCTTGATGAGCCGTGACGAGAAAACGCAGTCCTATACCATCAACGTGTTGCTTTCCGTGTACCTTTTGCTGTTTGCTAATTTCGTGCGTGTGGCTACCAAGGAAACAACAGAAGCTATGTACGTGATTTCCCAAGTGGCAGTGATTGCCATCTATGTCGGCATTCTCATATCCTGGGCGGCATCGGTGTATGATCGTATCGTGAGCAAGACAATTCGTCGTTACCTTATCACTCTCGTAGGACTTATGATGCTATGGATGCTGATGCGAACCCTTCGCCATACTGTGTTCTATTACGTTTTTCCTATGGGTCAATGGTGTTGGTACGCTTACTACATCTCGATGATCCTTATTCCACAGGTATCTTTAATGGCGGCAAAATGCATCGGTAAACCTGAAGAATACCGACAACCCAAGAGTTGGTATCTGATGTATATTCCGTCGATTATAATGATTTTAGGAATTCTTACTAATGATTTGCATCAATGGGCATTTCGTTTTCATCTTGGATATGAAGCGGGATGGGATATTTATCAGCACAATATACTCTATTATGTTGCGATGGTGTGGATTTTCGTTTGTATTGCTGTGATGATTGCAGAAGTGGTACACCATTGCCGTATCCCGGGTTCGAAAAAGACGATCTGGCTTCCCATCGCTTTGCTGTGCATTGCAGTTGCCTATACTGTACTTTATGCCGTGGACAGCAATCTGTTCGGATTTATCGAAATGACCGCAGCCCTTTGCTTTGTGGTGGTTGCTATTTGGGAGAGCTGTATCAAAACGGGATTAATCCAGTCAAACAGCCATTATGATGAACTGCTCAAATGCTCCGGTCTTGGCGTATCGGTAGTGGACAACGAATACACAGTCCACTATCGTTCAGACGATGCAATCAATCTCCCGAAAGAGCTGATGCAGACTGCGACCAGAAACCCTGTAATGCTTGATGGCGGTATCCGTGTGTCCGGCTCCAAAATCAAGGGCGGTTATACCATATATCAGGAGGAAATATCCGAACTTCTTGATATTCTCGATGAATTGAAAGAATTGCGTGAGGAACTTAAGGACTCCAA
>JAZOPW010000272.1:0-10850 GCA_045655785.1 Eubacteriales bacterium | reverse complement strand
AAGGAAAACAAATTTCGTGGAGCATTTTGGGTGGTGGTACCAAAATGCTAGCGGGAGCTATTGTTAATCTGAAGCGAACAAAAGTTAAAAAAACAGCTCAAAAAATGTTTTAAAAGTTCTTGAAGGGGTGTGGGGAAACTTCTTCCAAGAAGTTTCTCCACAAAAAAATACGTTAAGGATGCTTATGCTCAAAAAGTTTTCTGACAAAAAATTCACTTCTTTTTCGGAGCTTTGCGGACGCATTTGAAGATGAGACCACAAAGAGGGGGGACCTTGATGCGGATGGCGTCGCCATAGCCGCGGAGCAGACAAGGCTCGGTGCGGAATCTGCCCTCGTTTTTCATACCCGTGCCGCCGAATTCCTTGGCGTCACTGTTGAAAACCTCTTCGTAGAGCCCACGGTCGGGAACCGCCAAGAGGAAGTCGTCATAGGAGACGGGCGTAAAGTTGATCAGAACGATCAGCTCCTTCCCGCGCTCGTCAATGCGGCGATAGGAGAAAATGCTCTGATCGCAGTTGTCGGCGTCGATCCAACGGAAACCGTCCCAATTGCCGTCCTTTTCCCAAAGCGGCGAGTGCGACAGATAGAAATGGTTGAGATCGGCAACGAAGAGCTGCATGGCGGCGTGCTGCGGATAATCAAGCAGGAACCACTCCAGCTGATCGGCGTAATCCCATTCGCGGAACTGCCCCAGCTCGCACCCCATAAACAAGAGCTTCTTGCCGGGATGCGTCATCATATAGGTCAGAAACGCGCGCGTGCCCGCAAATTTTTGCTCATACGCGCCCGGACTGCGGTCGAGCAGAGAAAGCTTGCCGTGTACCACCTCGTCATGCGAGATCGGCAACACGTATTGCTCGCCAAAGGCGTAGGTGATCGAAAAATTGATCTTGTTGTGGTGGTATTTCCGCCACAGAGGGTCCTCTTTGAGATAGTCGAGCGCGTCGTTCATCCAGCCCATGTTCCATTTGAGCGAGAAACCCAAGCCGCCGTTCTCAAAATGCGTCAGATTCGCCCAGGCAGTCGATTCCTCGGCAATCATCATCACGTCGGGATACTTGCCCGCAAAATAGCCGTTGAGCTTTTTGAAAAAAGCGATCGCTTCGAGATTTTTGTTGTCGCCATGCTCGTTCGGCACCCATTCGTTGGGGCGGCGGTCGTAGTCGAGATAGAGCATCGACGCCACCGCATCGACACGCAAGCCGTCCACGTGGTATTTCTCCACCCAATAGACGGCGTTGGAGATCAGAAAGCTCTGTACCTCCTCGCGACCCACGTCAAAGCAACGCGTGCCCCACGAAGGATGCTCCATGCGGTCGGGTCCCTGGTATTCGTAGAGCGGTTGTCCGTCGAATTCGTAAAGCCCGTGCGCGTCCTTCGGAAAATGCGCGGGTACCCAATCCAGGATCACGCCGATGCCTGCCTCGTGCATGGTATCAACAAAGCGCATCAGATCCTGCGGTGTGCCAAAGCGCGAGGTCGGTGCATAGTAGCCGCAGACCTGATAGCCCCAGGAGCCGTCGAAGGGAAACTCGGACAGCGGCATCAGCTCGACGTGCGTATATCCCATCTGCTTGACGTAGGTAACAAGCTCCGCGGCAAGCTCGGTGTAGCTGAAATAGGAGCCGTCCTCATGCCGACGCCAGGCGCCCGCGTGTACCTCATAAATATTGATCGGCTGACGCATCAGCTCCTCACGCGTAAAGCGTCCCCTGCGGTATTTCATCCAGCCCGCGTCACGCCACGTGTAGCCCTCTATGTCACAGACCACGCTTGCCGTGTCGGGCGGTGTCTCCATCCGAAAGCCGTAGGGGTCAGCCTTGTGCAGCTCGCGGCAGCCGTTGCGGATGAAATACTTGTATTTCTGACCCTCGTTCACGCCGCAAAGTCGCGCCTCCCAGACGCCTCTCTCGGTCACGCGTGTCATGGGTGCTTTGCCTGCATCCCAGCCGTTGAAATCCCCGATCACCGAAACGTATTCGGCATTCGGAGCCCACACACGAAATACGACGTCCTCGCCCTCGCGGTGTGCGCCGAGATAATCGAACGCGCGGACGGTAGAGCCTTGATGAAAATAATAGGGTGCCGCGTCGGGTAGGATCGCGTTTTGCGTTTCCTGCTGTTTTTTCATGTCCGTCGTATTCCTTTCTTATTATTTTAATTCTATTATATCACAGAATATGATTTATGCAAGTGGGAAAAAGACATTTTTGGAAAATCGCTCAAAATTACGGCAAAATCACGGACGCTCGCGAGTCATTTGGGCGGGTTTTTTCGTTTTTTTTGACAAACAGGTTCTTTTTCTGTCGTTTAGATGATTCAGAAACCCCTCGAAAGTCATGTTTTATTTGCACAAAATAAAAATAATTTTTTAGGAATCTTCAACAAGATTTAAAGTTCTCATTGTTATTTTATCACAAAATAACGACCTTGTCAATGTACATTATATCCCAATGTCAAAGAGTTTTCTTCTTTTTTGTGCAATTTGACCTCAAAAATCAGCTCTCCCACCACAAAATCTCGAATTGCAGACCCTCTGCCTCGGCGGCACGCGGGATGCCGTTTGCGTCGAGGTCGAGATAGCACGAATCCCCGAGGGTGATCCGATATCCCGTGTCGGTTTTCTGCACCGTTCGAGCCTCATTTCCCTCCAGCAGGGCGGTGACGGGAGACAGCAGTCCTGCGATGGTGGAGGCGTCGGGGGCGGCGGAGATCCGCAGCCCGTGATAGCTGACCTCGGCATCGCGTAGGACGATCTCATTTTGGGTGTTCCGCACGCAATTTGCACGCACGGTCAGCCCCACAAGAGCCGAGTCGATCGCGGCTTGCGGCAGGGGCAAAAATTCCACGCAGACGGCATGCCCCTGTACGATGGGAGCCGCCGAAAGCTTTGCGCAAAAATCGACCTTCCCGATTCTGCCGCGCACCTCGGTACAAAAGCTTTTTTCGCGAAAGGAAAAGTGATGCGAAAGAGGCTTGCTCCCGCATGACGCAAGCAGGCAAAGACAGACGCAACAGCAAACACATATCCATAGGGTGTGACGTTTTTGATTCATCTATACCGATCTCCTTTTTTCGCGTTTCCCGCGGTTTCTTTTATATATATGCAAAAAAGCAAAAAATTATGAATCTGTTTGCGGATTCTAAAATACGCAAGTTTTGTTTTTACATTGGGCTTCGACTTTTGCTTGCAAATGTTTTTGCTTGCAAATTTTCTCAGAGATGACACGTGGGCATGATTCTTCATGGAGCGTTTTGGGTGGTGGTACGAAAACGCTGGTGGGAGCATCGCGAACAACGCGACCGCATAACAAGTGCCAACAAAGACTGGTCGCTATGTGGCATTTTAGAATCTTCAAACAGATTCTAAAATGCTCAACTTTAGGTGAAATAATATAAAGTAAGTGCAAACAAAGATTGGTCGCTATCGGTATTTTAGAATCTGTTTTGCAGATTCTAAAATACTCAACTTTAGACAAAACAAGACGCAGGTCGCTATGTGGTATTTTGATTCTTCAATCAGAATCAAAATACTCAACTTCAGCGAAAGCAAAACAACAAGCGTCCCACCATAGGTTGGTTTCTTGTAGAGCGGGCAGGGTCTTGGTGGTGCCTGACCGCTAGCGGGAGCATCGCGACCGTAATGTGAGTGCGAACAAAGATTGGTCGCTACGGGTATTTGCTTGCGGGCTAAACACTCGCATTCTGCCAAGCAGAACCGCAAATACTCAACTTTTGGTTAAAGCGATCTAACCTTCCCAATTTAGTAGACAACCTTTTTTGGGGAAGGTTTTTGGAGGGTGTGGGAACCTCAGAATATTTCGCGTGCGAAATATTCCCGTAGCAACGGGACGTTGCGTTGTTTTTCTCAAAAAGGTTCCCACGAAAAAAAACAAAAAAAGCATTGCAATATTTGTCTTGTCATGCTATAATATATAATGATTAACTATGTATATAGAAAATTAGGAGGGGGTGACCGTAACGGAACAGATATATAAGCTCTATTCCTCGCTGACCGAGCTGGAGCAGAGAAAAACCTGGGCGGAGATCGATCTTGACGCACTGCGTCGCAATTACCGCCTGTTGCGCGAAACGGTGCAGCTGCAGGACAAATCCACCCGTATCATCGCGGTGGTCAAAGCCGAAGCCTACGGTCACGGCGCGCCCGAATGTGTGCGTACCCTGCTTGCCGAGGGCTGTGACTTTTTCGCGGTCTCCTGTATCGACGAGGCGGTTGCGGTTCGCGCGGTCTGTGACGGTGCGCACAAGGATGCCGATATCCTGATTCTCGGGTACACCCAACCCTCTCTTGCCTCTCAGCTCGCACGCTTCAATATCATACAGACCCTGCTTTCCGAGGACTATGCCTGGAATCTCGAGGAAGCGGCAAGTGAAGCCAATATGACCGTCCGCACCCATCTGGCACTCGACACGGGCATGAACCGCATCGGCTTTGCGGCGCACAGTCCCGACGAGATCCAAGCCACCGTATCTGCAATCGCTCGCGTGATGCAGTTCTCTCACCTGTCGGTGGAAGGAATGTTCACGCATTTCGCGCGTGCAGACGAGGATATAGACGGTGAGGGCGAAGCGCGTACCAACTGTCAGTCTGCACGCTACCGCGAGGTCTGCCATGCGCTGGAGGAGCGCGGGATCCGTATCCCCTTCCACCACGCCTGCAACAGTGCGGCGACGGTACGCAGACCCAACGATTATCTGAACGGCGTACGCATCGGAATCCTTCTTTTCGGCGCGCGTCCGTCCGACCAGATCGAGCTGCCCCTCAAGCCCGTCATGAAGCTCAAAACCGTGATCTCGCATCTGCACAAGCTGCTCCCGGGTGAGGCGGTGAGCTACGGCGGAACCTACACGGCAGACTCCGAGCGTCTGATCGCCACCATGCCCATCGGCTATGCCGACGGCTTCCTGCGCGCCTACAGCGGCTCGTTCGTGACGGTCGAAACGCGCGAAGGACTCCGTTCGGCTCCTATTGTCGGTCGCATCTGCATGGATCAGTGCATGATCGACGTCACGGGTACGGGTGCGCAAACGGGTGACGTGGTCACCCTCTTCGGCGGCGACCCCAAAGAGCTATACGCCTACGCCGACCGCGCCTCTACCATCGACTATGAGTGCCTCTGCCTCATCTCCTCCCGCGTCACCCGTCGCTACGTCAACGGCGAGGAGTGAGAAGTTTTTTCGTCAGAACCTTCTTGAAAGAAGGTTCCGACACCTCCAAGAACTTTCCCCTAAAATGGTTATTTACTAAATTGGCATAATTTTGATTGCTTTAGATCAACAATTGCTCCCGCTAGCGGTCAGGCACCACCAAGACCCTGCCCTCTCCACAAAGAAACCAACTTATGGTTGGACGCTTGTTGCTTTGCTTTCGCTGAAGTTGAGTATTTTGATTCTGATTGAAGAATCAAAATACCCCATAGCGACCTGCGTCTTGTTTTGTCTAAAGTTAAGTATTTTGGAATCTGCAAAACAGATTCTAAAATACCGATAGCGACCAATCTTTGTTTGCACATACAATACGGTCGCGATGATCCCGCCGCGGTCTGCCCCTCTCCAAACGAAATTTTATATCAAAGGGATTCCACTATATTTCACTACATTTGGAGGTATCCAATGAAACCGATCTATCACGATGCATACGACGTTGCGGTCTGTGGCGGCGGTGTTGCGGGAATATCCGCGGCGCTCGCGGCGGCTCGTTGCGGCAAAAAAACGCTTCTGATCGAGAAGGAATATCTGCTCGGCGGTCTTGGAACCGCAGGGCTTGTCACCATTTATCTGCCCCTCTGTGACGGCTACGGTCATCAAGTGTCCTTTGGCATTGCCGAGGAGCTGCTTCGGCTGTCGATCAAACACGGTGCCGAGGATCGCTACCCCGAAAATTGGTTGGACGGCGTCGGCACACGCACCGAAAAGGATAAGCGGTATCAGGTGCAGTACAACGCGCAGGTCTTTGCGGTTCTTGCCGAGCGTCTGTTGCTCGATGCGGGCGTGGAGATCCTGTATGGCAGCTACGTGGTGGACGCCGAGGTCGGTGACGGCAGGATCGACGCGATCCACGTGCAGAACAAATCGGGGCTGACCGTCTATGACGTGAGAAGCCTTGTGGACGCCACGGGGGACTGTGATGTCGCACATTTCGCAGGTGCGCCCACCGATACCTTCCGTCAGGGCAACGTCCTTGCCGCGTGGTACTATTTTACCGATCCCGACGGCTATCATCTGCGCATGCTTGGTGCCTCCGACGTCCCCGACGAGGAGCGCAACGGAAAGAACGCAAGGGAGCCGTTGGTCAACCGTCGCTTTACGGGACTTGACGGCAAGGAGCTTTCCGAAATGGTCTGTCTTTCGCACAAGACCGCGATGGACGATTGGCTCAAAAAGCGCGACAAGGACGCGCGTGTGGCTCTTTCCACACTTCCCACGATCCCACAGATCCGCATGACGCGCAAGCTCATTGGCGAATACACGCTGTCGCATACCGAGGAGCATACTTACGTTGCCGATTCGATCGGCATGGTCTCCAATTGGAAGCGTCGCGGACCGATCTATGAGGTTCCCTTCGGCACGCTCTACAGCAAGCAAATCAGGAATCTGATCGTTGCGGGGCGTTGCACCTCGGTGAACGAGACGCTCTGGGACGTCATGCGTGTGATCCCCTGCTGTGCCGTCACGGGACAGGCTGCGGGAACGGCGGCAGCCATGACCGACGATTTTTCAACCCTGTGTGTCAAGGATCTGCAGGCAGTCCTGCAGAAAAACGGCGTGGTGCTGCACGAAAAAAACCTTTGACGGTACAAAAAACAAAAGGAGAACTCCCATGTATTTATATATCGTACGACACGGAGACCCGATCTATGTAACCGACACGCTGACCGAGCGCGGAAAGCTGCAAGCCGAGGCGGTCGGCAAGCGCATCGCCGCTGCAGGAGTCAGCCGTATCTTCTCTTCCCCCATGGGGCGAGCAAAAGAGACCGCCGAGCCTGCCTGCCGTTTGCTGGGGCTGGACTATACCATAGAGGAATGGACGCATGAGATCGAGGACGAGCGTCTGACGCCCTACCCCGACGGCGTACTCAAATCGGTTTCCCTTCTTCCCAATGTAGTCTTCCGTGAAAACGGCAATGTTGATCTTCCCTACGACCGTGCGCTTTCCTGCACGGGTATGAACGAATCGAATATGGGAGTGGCGGTAGATTACATTGAGCGGAACGGCAAGGCGTTTTTGGAGCGCTTGGGCTACCGCGAGGAAAACGGTGTTTACCGCATTCTGTATCCCAACGAGGAAAAGGTGGCTCTGTTCTGTCACGCGGCATTTACCAGAGCTTGGCTTTCGGTCCTGCTTCATATTCCGCTTCATATGATGTGGTCATCCTTCAGCCTCACGCACACGGGTGTGACTGTGTTGGAGTTTAAAAATTACGAGAGCGGCTTTACCGCCCCCCGATGCCTGTGTTTTTCGGACATGTCGCACCTGTACGCCGAGGGGCTTGACATGAAGCATAATAACGAAATTACCCTGTAACCCAAAAAGGAGCTGCTATGTCAAAAAAACTGATCAAATTCACAGCCTGGATCCTGTGCGTGACCTTTTGTCTCTGCCTGATCCCCTCATGCGACAAGGCGGATCCGCTGACCCCCAGCGGCATCACATCGATCCTGCTCGACCCCAAAAAGGAAAGCGTCACCGCGTCTGTCGCGCTGGATGCCAACCTTTTGCAGAAACACAAGGGACAGTACGTATTTTTGTATGAGCTGATGCCCGGGGAAAAGACCTCGGTGCTGGCGTCTCGCGATCCCTTGGATTACACCAAGATCAAGCCCTCGATGCGCTTTTCCTTCGATCTGATGGACGGTGAGCGCACGCGTCTCTATTCGAGCTTCGTTCTCTGCTTTGAGGACGGCACCTTCCTCTCCCACAAAGGAACGTACATCGAAAACCCCCGGACTCTGGCAACCGACAAGGCGCCGTTTGCCTGGAGCAGTACCCCGAAGGGTCTGCATCCCGTTGACCCCTCGGACGCCGCCGCTCTCGGCGCATGGCACGCCATGTATGAGATTTCGGTCTCGCGTCTGATTGGCGGAACCGACAGTCACACCTTCCTCGGAGAAGGCTACCCCTACTCATCCGAGGCTCTTTCGGCTCTCGACGCGGCAATTCTACCTGCCACCCGTGCTGGTCTGCAGGTCTCCCTGACCGTCAAGGTCGACACACCGCTCTCCCAAAAGCAAGCCGCCGCATATTTTGACCTGCTCGCCTCGCGCTACAACGGCGGAGAATCGGGAGCTGTCACGGCGTTCTTTGTTGACGTCTCGGACGAAGCCGCCGAGGAAAGTGCCATGCTCTGCCGTTTCGCAAGCCTTGCCCTGCGCTCGCGCTTTGCCAACGGACGGGTCTACGCGCTCTCCGACGCAAGGACTCTGACCGACGCGAAGCTCTTTTTCACAACTCTGCAGAGCGCGATTCAGACAGGCGGCTCCTTTGAGTGGGGTGCCGCGGTGCGTCCCGTTGGCTTCTCGGCTGACGCGGACTCCGAAAACGATTCCGAAAACACGACCGATGATTCCGAAAAAAATTCCGAACAAGCCTCCACCGAGACCGCCGCGCCGCTGACCTTTGACGCGCTCCCGTCGCTTTCGACCTATCTCTTCTCCTCTGCCTCCGACGGACGCGCCTCTCACCTCGCGGTATGCGACCTCTCCTTCTCCGCCGCCGATCCCGACCTGCAAGCGGCACAGCTTGCCTACGCCTATCGCGCGTCTCTTGCGGCAAAAGCAAATCTGATCTTCTACTCCTCTCACATGGGTGACGAAAACGGTCTTTATGACACCATCATGGAGCCGCACCGCGCGCTTTCGGTGTTTGCCTCGATCGACACGGGGCTTTCCGAGACCGATCTTTCCCTGTGCCGTTCGGTCTTTTCCGACCGTTGGGACGCTCTGGGAAGCGAAAAGCCGACTCGCCGTCTCCAAACGGGTCACGCGACGGTTGGCTCGGGCAGCTTTGCCGAAAATCCGCTCTTTGATTTCACCACCTCGGAAACCTACGGCTTTACAGGCGTGGGCAGTGTGACCGATCCGATCTCCCGCAACTCCTCGCATTTCCGCAGTCCTGTGCTTTACACCTGGATCGAGCCGACCTTCGGGAACGCGGGAGGCGTGCGCAAGGTCATGGCGGACGGCTCGGCTCTCTCGGGCGCGGTCTCGCTGTCAGCAACTCTCCTGACCCAAATTCCGAATGCCGAAGCCTGCACCGCATATTTGCGTCTGGACGGCGTCACCCCAAACGGCTCCGCGCTGACCTATGAATCGAGCGTCGAGATCCGAAACGGCGCGTGGCAGACCGTCACCTTCCAGATCGCGGGCTTTGTGTCTGCCGCCGATCTTTCCGCTCCCTGCACCCTGACGCTGACCACCGAGCCCGACCACGAGACCGACGCCGAATACGTGCTTTGGATCCATTCCATGAACGTCCGTCAGCCTGCCGCAGACAACGGAATCCTGATCCCTGCCCTCTTGATCCTTGGCGGCGTCCTCCTCGGTTTCCTCGGTATGTTCGTCCTTTACCATAAAACGAGTATGAAAAAGAATAGAAGAAGATAAGACGGCGTCTGCCCGATCTTTGAAGAAAGGAGAATTCCATGTCACGGAGCACCATAACTTACGAGAAAAAATCACGCGACATCGAGTTTCGAAACCACTGTAACGGCAAAGGACATCTACAATGTCTGCCGCATCTGCACCGTGAATTGGAGCTGGTCTGCTTTCTGGAAGGAGAATCGGTTGCATATGCCGACTCGGTTCGCTGTGTCTTGCACCCGGGCGACATTTTCCTGACCTTCCCCAATCAGATTCATTTTTACGAGACCTATACCCGCGAAAGCTACTATATTTTTATACTCAAGCCCGACCTGATGCCCGATCTGATGGAGATCTTCACCATGGGCGTTCCCACCTCTCCCGTGATCCGAGGTGCCGCCAACGATCCGCAGATCCGTCAGCTCTTTGATCTGCTTGCCGACGCCTGCGCCAAGACCAAAAACACGGGAGACTACACAGGCACGCTTCGTCGCGGCTACCTCTTAGCACTCTTTTCCCAGCTTCTGCCGCGCATGACGGTCAACCGTTTGTCGGTCGGAGACTCGGGAGCTCTGCGCTCGATCGTTTCCTTTTGCGCGCAGAATTATGCCGAAAATCTTTCACTCTCTCTTCTGGAGGAAAAGCTCCACCTGAATAAATACTACATCTCGCATCTGTTCAGCGGAAGGCTTGGCATCCGCTTCAACGATTATGTCAACTCTCTTCGCATCTCGGAGGCGTGCAAGCTGCTTTGCAATTCGGATCTTTCGGTCACCGAGATCAGCGAGCACGTGGGATTTAACACGCTTCGCACCTTCAACCGCGCGTTTGCCAAGCAGACGGGCGTCTCACCGTCCGAATACCGCAAGCTCGACCCGTCGGAAAGAAACATTTGATTTTTATATCACATATATAACGATTATCGGAGGAACTATGAGTCAGATCAAAGATATCAACCTTGCCCCGTCCGGGGCGGACAAAATTGCTTGGGTGGCGTCCTATATGCCCATCCTCAATTCGATCAAAGCCGACTTTGAGCGCACACAGCCCTTCAAGGGCAAAAAAATCGCCATGTCGATCCACCTTGAAGCCAAGACAGCCTATCTTGCAAAGGTTCTGCGCGCGGGAGGTGCCGAGGTCTGGGTAACCGGCTGCAATCCCCTTTCCACGCAGGATGACGTTGCCGCGGCGCTTGCCGCCGAGGGCTTTGAGGTTCACGCGCGTCGCGGCGTCAGCGATGACGAGAAGT
>JAZOPW010000271.1:0-5452 GCA_045655785.1 Eubacteriales bacterium | reverse complement strand
AATAAGAGCGCCCCAACTGAACGCCAAAGATGATGACACAAATGCCGATGACCAGATAGGTCAGAATCTTGGAAAGACCTGCCAGCTTGATCTGCAGGGGGGTCTGTCCCTCCTCTGCCTGTGCCAACGCATCGGCAATCTTACCCATTTCGGTATCCATACCCGTTGCGGTGACTACCACGATGCCGCGACCGTAAACCACGGTGGAGCCCATGTATACCATGTTTTTGCGGTCACCCAGCGAAATATCCTTTGCGCCGTCGCCAAGCTCCAGGGTCTCTTCGGTCTTGGTAACGGGAACCGATTCACCGGTCAGCGCTGCCTCCTCGATTTTCATGCTTGCGTTTTCCAAAATACGGGCATCGGCGGGAACGGCGTCTCCTGCTTCCAGGATGACAATGTCACCGACTACAAGGTCCTCGCTGTGAATAACTTGGATTTTTCCGTCGCGGAACACCTTTGAGGTGGCGGCTGACATTTCCTGTAGCGCTTCAATGGCTTTTTCTGCCTTGCTTTCCTGATAAACACCGAGAACGGCGTTGATCAGAACAACGGCAAGGATGATGATGACGTCGGTAAATCCTTCATTCTCCACAACAGCAAGGATGCCGCTGATGAGTGCTGCTACCAGCAGAATGATAATCATCGGGTCTGCAAGCTGCTCTAAGAAGCGGCGGATGATGGACTTGCCCTTTGCCGCAGCAAGCTTATTTTTGCCGTTTTGCTCCAAGCGCTTTGCCGCTTCGTCCGAGGACAGACCGTCATGGGTGCTGTTCAGCTCGTGCAAAACCTTTTCATGGTCTTCACAGTAAAATTTCATTCAAATTCCTCCTGTTTTTGCTTTTTTTGTATGTGACCTTGCTAAATTATACTACACGGTCATTTGATTGTCAAGAGGGTTCATAAATTTTTTAAAAAATTATTATTAATTTTTTGTATTAATTTTTCAAAGACGACCGATCACATTGGAAGAATATAAGGTTTTTATGTATAATTGAAAGCTTTTTTGCATAAAAAAACGGTATCAATTTACAGTTTGCTTTCGTTTGTCAATCCTTTTTTGTGGGAAAACGCCATAAACGGAACAATATTTATTTTCGAATTTGTAATTCTGACAGAAATTGATGCGTTTGAAGAAAAAAAACTTGACGAAAAGCCGTTTTTGTATTATAATAATAGAAAATTATAAAGGCTGTGACAGGAAACAAGTTTGGTCGTGCATTTCAGAGAGTTGCCGGGTGGTGTGAGGTAATATGTGAGGCTGAATATAACTCATCCTTGAGCTTCCAATCCAAAGGCCTCGGTGCCGAGTAGAATTGGACGGAGCTCCCGTTATCGAGAAGCCATATTGATGGATGTGGCATGAGTGGGTGATTGCACCAAGTAGAGTGGTACCGCGGAGAATAGAGTCTTCGTCTCTTTTATGCAAAGTAAGAAACTGTTGCGTAAAAGAGGCTTTTTGTTTTCAGGCGACCCTCAATGCGCGACCGAAAGGGAGAAAAAATGGAACATTGTAACAAGTACGCAAGGCAGTATTTTATGCCAAACGGGAATTATATGGATTGGATCAGCAAGGATCACATCGACAGCGCGCCGATCTGGTGCAGCGTGGATCTGCGTGACGGAAACCAGGCGTTGGTGATCCCGATGAGCCTGGAGGAAAAGCTGGATTTCTTTACACATCTGTGCCGCTTGGGCTTTAAGGAGATCGAGGTTGGATTTCCCGCCGCTTCCGAGACCGAATATCAGTTCTGCCGTGCGATCATCGAGAGGAATCTCATCCCCGACGACGTCACCATTCAGGTGCTGACGCAGTCGAGAGAGCATATCATTCAAAAGACCTTTGAGGCGATCCGAGGCGCAAAGCATGCCATCGTGCATCTGTACAACTCGACCTCGGTGGCGCAGAGAGAGCAGGTATTTAAGAAGAGTAAGGAAGAAATTATCAAGATTGCGACCTTTGGTGCCAAGCTGTGCAAGGAGTATCGCGAAAAGGAAGCGGGAGATATTCGCTTTGAGTACTCGCCCGAGAGCTTTACGGGAACCGAGCCCGAGTTTGCCGCCGAGATCTGTAATGAGGTCATTTCGATCTGGGAGCCGACTCCCGACGATAAGGTAATTATCAATCTGCCCGTAACCGTATCGCACTCTATGCCGCATGTTTATGCCGCACAGGTCGAATATATGTGTAAGAATCTGAAGGATCGCGAAAATCTCATCATTTCTTTGCATCCGCACAACGACCGCGGCTGTGCCGTGGCGGACAGCGAGATGGGGCTTCTGGCAGGCGGTGACCGCATTGAGGGAACGCTGTTCGGAAACGGAGAGCGCACGGGTAACGTCGATATTATTACCTTGGCTTTGAATATGTATTCACAGGGCATCGATCCCGAGCTTGATTTTTCGGATCTGCCCGCGATCACCGAGGTCTATGAGCGTGTGACGGGAATGCACGTGTATGAGCGGCAGCCCTATAGCGGAAAGCTGGTATTTGCGGCATTCAGCGGCTCGCATCAGGACGCCATTGCCAAGGGAATGAAGTGGAGAGAAGAAAGGGGCGGCGTTTGGAACGTGCCTTATCTGCCCATTGATCCCTCCGACGTCGGACGCGTGTACGAGGCAGACGTCATCCGTATCAACTCGCAATCGGGCAAGGGCGGTATCGGATATGTTTTGGAGACGCAATACAACCACGTTCTGCCTCCCAAGATGCGCGAGGTGTTCGGATACCACGTCAAGAGCATCTCGGATCACGAGCATCGCGAGCTCAAGCCCCAAGAGGTATATGATATTTTTGTTCGCGATTTTGTGAATCTCACAAAATATATCGAGATTCCCAAGGTCTCCTACAGCGAGACGGCAGATGGAGTACAGGCAAACGCGGTGATCCGCTACAGGGATACCGAGCAAACGGTTTCGGCAAGCGGAAACGGAAGTCTGGATGCCGTCAGCAACGCGCTCAAAACCGTTGTGGGAAAGGATTACGTTCTGCAATCCTATACACAGCACGCATTGGAAGGGAAGTCCAGCTCCAAGGCGGCTTCCTACGTCAGCATTGCATATGACTCCAAGGTCTATTGGGGCGCGGGAATCGACAGCGATATCGTCATGGCGTCGGTGAGGGCCTTGATCAGCGCGGTGAACGAATTGTTGGAAGATGAAAAATAAGAGCAAACCGAAAAGCAAAGGATAACAACATGATGAAATTAACAGGAGCCGAGATCGTGATTCAGACGTTGATCGAGCAGGGCGTGACCGACGTGTTCGGATACCCCGGCGGACAGGTTCTGAATATTTACGATGCACTTTATAAGGAGAGCGCGCGGATCCGTCATATTCTGACCGCGCATGAGCAGGGGGCTTCCCACGCCGCCGACGGCTATTCGAGAGCCACGGGTAAGGTTGGAGTCTGCATTGCCACATCGGGGCCCGGCGCGACCAACCTGGTTACGGGTATCGCCACCGCAATGCTCGATTCGATCCCGATGGTTGCCATTACAGGTAACGTGCCGTCATCCCTGATCGGCAAGGACAGCTTCCAGGAGATCGACATTACGGGCATTACCCTCCCGATTACCAAGCACAACTATTTTGTACATCGCGTAGAGGATCTTGCAGATGTGATCCGCGAGGCGTTCCGTATTGCCCGTTCGGGAAGACCCGGACCTGTGCTGATCGATATTCCGAAGGATGTTCAAATCGCAACCTGTGAATTTGAAAACAAGCCGATTGCCGAGAAGTTCCCGCTTCCGATCGGATCGCAGGAAAAGATCGACGAGGCGATTGCCATGCTCAATGCGGCAGAGCGCCCCTATATCTACATTGGCGGCGGCGCGGCGGGACTTGGCATGGGCAAGCAGATCGAGGCACTTGCCGAAAAAATCGACGCTTACATCGGATGCACCTTTATGGGACTGTCGGCGGTGAATGAGGATTGCGACCGTTTCCTTGGCATGCAGGGCATGCACGGACACTATGCCTCATCCATGGCGCAAAAGGAAGCCGATCTGATCCTTGCGGTGGGCGTGCGCTTCAGCGACCGCGCCACGGGCAATACCTCCAAATATGCAAAAGGCTCGAAGATCATTCAGCTCGACCCCGATTTTTCCGAGATCAACAAGAATATCAACGTGGACGTCGGTATCATCGGAGACGTGATGGATTCCTTTACCCGTATTGCCGCAGGTGCCGAGAAAAAGGATCACACCGCATGGCGTGAGACGGTTGCCGCTTTGCGTGCCGACGAAAAACGCTTTACCGAGGAAGCAGAAGCGGCATCTGCCGCACCCCTGACCCCGAAGCAGGTATTTGATATTATCAACGAGGAAAAGCCCCCGAGAACGGTGATCGCAACCGACGTCGGACAGCATCAGATGTGGACGGCGCAGTACGTGAACTTTGACAGCACACGCCGTTTCGTTTCGAGCGGTGGACTTGGTACCATGGGCTTTGGACTCGGTGCCGCCATTGGTGCGCAGGTCGCCACGGGTGACTGTACGGTGCTGATCACAGGCGACGGAAGCTTTGGCATGAACCTCAACGAGCTTGCCACGGCTGTCAGCTACGAGATCCCCGTGATCATCGTGTTGATGGACAATGGCGTGCTGGGAATGGTCAGACAGTGGCATACGCTTTTCTTTGGCAAGCGTTATTCCAACACCGTGCTTGACCGCAAGACCGATTTTGTGAAGCTTGCCGAAGCATTTGGTGCCGAGGGCTATCGGGCTACCACTCCCGAGGAATTCCGCGAGGCGTTCAACAAGGCAAAGACCGCCAAGGGACCTGTTCTGATTGATACGTTCATTGATCAGGATGCCTTTGTATTGCCCATGCTGCCGCCCGGCGGCTCAATCGATGACATCATCGTCAGAAAGTGAGGGGCAGACCATGAAAAAGAAAAATCAATTTGTGATCGCGGTCTACGTAGACAACCAATTCGGTGTCTTGACGCGCGTGACCAGCATGTTTACCCGTCGCGGCTTCAACATTGATGCGCTGACGGTAGGTGAGACCGAGTCTCCCGCCTATTCGCGTATCACCATTTCGCTCAGCGGAGACGGCTATGCGCGAGAGCAGCTCATCAATCAGCTGCGTAAGCTTTACAACGTCAAAAAGGTTGAGGTGTTGGATTCCGACTGTATTCAGCGCGAGCTGATGCTGATCAAGGTCAAGAACGATTCCTCGAGCCGCAGTGATGTGCTGGCGGCAGTGGACGTATACCGTGCGAAGGTAATCGACTATACCACCGAGGGAATGTGCATTGAGATCACGGGTGATCCTACCAAGATCGACGCCTTTGTCGAGCTGATGAAGCCCTTTGGCATTTTGGAAATGTGCCGTACGGGTATCGTGGCGTTGGAGCGCGGCAGTAACACACTTCTCAATAAATAAAAAAATTTTCGAACATAAAAGGAGAAAACTACTATGGCAAACATTTACTATCAGCAGGATT
>JAZOPW010000270.1:0-4541 GCA_045655785.1 Eubacteriales bacterium | reverse complement strand
GGCTCCATACTGTTTCCGCTGATGCGAAGTGCATAGTCGGCATCTGCCGTCTTCTCGGTATTTGGCACGCTGATCGACTCTGCCTGCGTATCGTCAAGATAGACACCGACACCGGCCGAAACAGGAAGATCAAACAGCTTGATCTTTCGCTTTCCCGTTCGCACAGTCTCCCCCGCATACCTGCTGACCGACGCAATGGGACGAAGCACACGCCCCGTTTTTACAGGTGCCTCAAGCGGCTTTTGATCGTTGGAATCGATCGACTTGACCCGCTCGGTCTCCTTTTCCAACAGAGTGGCGATCAGCTCCTTTCCCCAATGATCCAGGTCGCGATACGCCTCGACCATGCGGATCTCCTCGGCAGACAAGGTATAATTATTGGTATTCTCCGGTGTACCGCTAACGATGTATTCTATCGAGCATCCGAGCGCTCCGCACAGTGCCACCAGATTGGCAAGCTTTGGGGAATCGCTCATTCCCGCAAGGATCTTACTCAAGGTTCCAAGCGGAATTCCCGAACGCTCTGCCAGCTGTTCATTTGTCAGCTTTTGTTCATTTTTTAATAGCTTGATTCTATCAAGATAGGTTTCCATTTCAACCTCCCAATTCCGTTTCTGACAATATTATACCACCTAAATTCCGATTTGTAAATAGTTTTTTGAAAATATTTTTCTTTTTTTGGAAAAAATCTATTGACAAACGAAAAAAAGTCTGCTATAATATAGCCACAACAATTCCATTTATGGATTTTAGAGGTTTTGTTATGAACGCTTATTACAACAAAAACGAAGAATATAATTCCAATAAGAGAATTATCGAGGCATATTTCGGTGAATCCGCCAAGACCACCTTTGCAGGTCAAAAGGTAATCGACGCCATTCTTGCTTGCCTCTCCGCGCTCGTATGCGCCCTCTGCTCTGCCACGGCTCGCCGCGTGATCAAGGCAACGGTTTTCTCTGTAACACTTGTTGGCTTTGTAGGCGTGATCGGTGCAATGGAGCATGGCAGCATCGGTCTTGGTGCCGGTCTGACGTTAGGGATCGTTCTGCTTTGCGTTGAGCTGCTTTGTCTGCGTCCTCACCGTTCCTGAAGAAGAATCGCCAGCGCATCGCCTACAAGGATCGCGGCACGCTCTGCTTCCTCGATCGAATTTGCCGCTGTGCCGATTTCCAATAGGAGCGCGTGCGCCGCAAGCTCCTGATGATAGGAGGCGTTGCGCAAGGAAACAGGACGGCAGAGTGACGCACCCTCTCCGTTTAAGGCTTCGCGCAGCTGCAAGGCAAGTGCAAGATTTTCTTCCCAAGATTTATGCGGGGTTCCGTTACAATCGGTTCCGATCACAGCCATCACCTGTGCCACCGATTCCCCATCGATCTCGGTTGCGGCTCGGACAAGTTCCCCTCGGGAGGTGGTCACGGAATCGCGATGCAGATCGATGACAAGCTCGATGCTTGGGTATCTCTCCAAATATTCCTTGACCGTTTTCTCCGAGCGCGAATAAGATCCGCTCAGGGTTGGGTCATCATGCATCACCGTACTGTGAATGGCGGTGATGCCTTTTTGATTCAGTCTGTCGCACAACGTCCTTCCGACCGATAGCACGTTCCTTCCTTCTTCTCTTGAATAGACTGCATCGCCCAACACACCCTGTATATAGGTCGTCCCTGTCGGAAGATACGACTCGCTCGTATGCGTATGTATGATCAAGACCAGTGGCTCCTCTCCCACGTTTGAAAACCCGATCCTTTCGGATAGAAGTTCCTCAACCGACGGATTATAGGGCGTTTCGTTATGGATATAGGACTGACCGAGATCGGGACGCGTCAGATCAAGAGTGACAACCGGCGTCGCTCCATCTGGGATCGGTTCGGGATCTGTGGGATTGGAATCGGACGTGGTGTCGGTGTCGGAATCATTTGGTGACGGATCATTTTTGCCGTCCGCATCCCCAGCGGTTGTCTCCTCCCCTCCCCAAAAGGAGCCTGGGCCATGCAACCAATCATTTCCGCCCTTTTGCAGCCAGATCGCGCTGACCGCAAATGCCGCCAATAAAATGCCGCAACAAATGATAAAAGCCGCAAAGCCGCGGTACTTGCCGTGATAATGATTCTCTAAGGAGACCGACTCCTGACTCGAGGGCAGCTGCCCGTTTACGGAAAATTGTTCCATGATTCAAAAATTCCTTTCCTTTTATAAAATGGGCTTTATGCTTCACCATATGCCAAACGCAAGGAATTTATGCACGAAATCAATGAAGCCCCCCCACGAAAGCCAATGAGATCGCGTTTGCAAAGATCCGTGACACGCGCTCCGTGATCACGTCACTCTCCTTAGGAGAAACAAAAAAGCTCTTTCCGCTGTTCAGCACTCGCTCAAGAGGCGCACCGATCTCTTGGATTCCTGCCTCATGCAAGGCGTCATACACCAAGGTTGCCGAATTGACAACGGTCGGAACACCAAGCACGATCACAGGTACACCAAGTGTCTCTTTCGTAATGGCAGAGCGATGATTTCCAACTCCCGAGCCCGGCTCGATCCCCACGTCCGATATTTGGATCGTGGAAGCCAGGCGTTCGCAGCTCCTTGCCGCCAGAGCGTCGATAACCACTACAATATCGGGACGAACATACGCAACCGCACCGCGCAAAAGCTCCAGAGTCTCAATCCCTGTCTGTCCCAATACACCGGGTGCCAGCGCAGAAAGAGACGCACAGCCGATCTCGCGATACAGCCTGCTCTCATGCTCACGCAAATGTCGGGTTGCTGTCAGCATTCCCACGGTTTTGGGTCCTACCGCATCGGCTGTCAGCTCGGCGTTTCCGAGCCCTGCCACGAAAACCCCAAATTCACCGTTCGGTTGCTTGCCCGTCAATCGATTTGCCATCTCGCAAAGCTCTGCCGAAATCAAATCCGAAAGCTGCTCGTCCTCGCGCTCGGAAAGGAATTGAAAACGTCCGCATTCAACCGTGGTATAGCTTCCCATCGGCTTTCCAAGCTCCCGCGCCGCATCGTCGGAAATCACCCTTACACGCGAAATCGTAAAGCCGTCCGCTTCTTCGGTGCAACTTTCAATCCCTTCTCTTTTTCTGTCAACTTTTTCCAAGCTTTCGCACGCAAGGTCTGTTCTGGCATAAAAATTCATCAAAAAAACCCCTTTTATTTTGGTTTTGGACTAATATGTTCTTAATTTAACAAGAAAATTAACAAAATATACATTAAAAAATTTGAGAATCTATTGAAATTTTATAGAAAATAGTTTATAATATAAGGGTAATTTTGGCGTCAGGTACGCCGATTCCGAATTTTTTCATTTAAGAGGAGGATTTTTCACCATCATGTCAAAGCGGATCATTGCACTTCTTTTGTGCGCCTTCATGCTCATCCCCTGCTTCACCGCCTGCAGCAATCAGACGGACAAGGACAAAGAGGAAGACCTTGGCGCATACATCACTATGTATTTGACCGACACCATCTATGACTTTGACCCTGCGAACGCATTCTATAATCAGAATACGATCAATGTGGTCAGCATGCTCTATGACACGCTGTTCACCCTGAACGAAGAGGGTAAGGTCAAGGAATCCTTGGTCAAGAAATATACGATCAAGGAAGACAAGGAAAACAACGAATACTCGATGGAGATCAAGCTGAACAACACCAAGTGGAGCAACGGCACACGCTTGAGTGCCGATGACGTCGTTTATGCTTGGAAGCGTTTGTTGAAGTCCTCCAATAACTTCCCCGCAGCATCTCTGCTGTATGACATCAAGAATGCGCGCGCAGTAAAAGAAGGCGACGAATCGATCGACGATATCGGCATCGAGGCAGTTGCGATTGACGTTGTCAAGGTCATTTTCGAGGGCCCGATCGATTACGATCAGTTCGTTTTGAATCTGACAAGCGTTGCAACCGCTCCCCTGCTTGAAAACTACGTAGAAAAGAACGTGGACTGGGCAAAGAAGCCCTCCTCCATGGTTACCAGCGGTCCTTACAAGCTTGGCAAGATCAACTACAAGCAGGTTTTGGACTCCAAGGGTAATCCCGAAAAGGTTAAGGATGACTACGCACTCGACCAATACGGTGTTCCGAAGACTCCTACCACCTATGAGCTGATGGAAATCAACTATTTCTATCTGGAGCGCAACGTTCACTACAACCGCAATGCAGAGCGCGATAAGATCGATTCCTCTGTTAAGAATTACCGTATTCTTGTAGATTGCTCCAAGAGTGCTGAGGATATTTTGGAGGATTATAAGGACGGCAAGATCTTCTACATGGGTGAGATTCCGCTCTCTCTGCGTTCCGATGATTTCGTAACCGAAAACGCAAAGATCTCCAATGCACTTTCTACATTTGTATTGTATATGAATGAGAATGCAAAGATCAAGAACGGCTCCGGCGGAGAAAAGCTCTTTGCAAATGCAGACGTTCGCAAGGCTCTCTCGCTTGCCATCGACCGCGATGCGATCGCTCAGGCTATCGTTTATGCCGATGCCGCAACCGGTCTTGTATGCCCCGGCGTGTTCAACGTTGGTACAAAG
>JAZOPW010000269.1:0-5058 GCA_045655785.1 Eubacteriales bacterium | reverse complement strand
GTGGCGGTCATTGCCGTACCCGCTTCCACGTAGATATGCAGAGTTGCCGATACGATTTGACCTGTATACAAGAATGTAAACTGTCTGCCGGTCTCATAGAAATCAGACATCTTGTAAATCACAGCTCCGGTTCCCATGCTTCCGTTATCCCCGAAATAATGGGTCTCGTTATTGGCAATGGCGCAATCGGCACCATCTTGCGCGTCGTATACACCGTGGTCGATAATGGCGTTATACTCGGCGTAGTTTTCGGATAATTCATCTGCTTCGACCGCATAGATCGTCGTTGTGGGATCGACGAACACGGGATAAATGGTATCGGTAGCCTCAAGGAAGCTCTGTGGGACGTTGACCGTTACGGTGTAGCCGCCGCTTGTATTGGCGACCACGTTCATGCTTCCGGTCGTCTGCTTGCTTCCGCTGTCGGTGATCAGGATCTCGCCCAAGGAGCCAACTGTCTCGCCCTCGCTGTTTTGGAGCAGCCAGACCCCGTTCTCGCAGATCGGAGTCAGCCCCTCTAGGGTGAGTGTGAACGCGAATGCATACACGCCGACGTCCTTGATCAGCACGATATCCTCCTTCACGCCCGAGAGCTGTGTCTGATAGCGGAGCATCGTGTTGCGTCCGAATGCATTGGCATAGATCACGCTCTCATCCTGATAGATCGGCGCGGTTGCCGCAGTCGAGGAGATCGGCGTCATGACAATGCGATAATCGCCGTACTCCACCGCCACGCCGTTGCCGAGGCTTTGCGGAAAACGTGCCTTGACGCTGTTATCCAGCATGGCATAAGAGCCGTCGCTCTGCAGTGTGACATCAAGGCTCTTGTCGCGGATCTCGCCCGTGACGGGATCAACGTACTTGACGGGTCTGTTATAAATATATGTTGTCTTGCCGCCATCGGTGTTCTGGAAGACGACGGTATCCAGCCGTTCCTCCTGCGCGTAGAGGCGGTTGACGTGTCCCTTTTCCTGTGCCTTGGCAAGCGGAATGACGTCGGGAATCTGTGCGGGATCAACGGTCATGGTCTGCAGCTCTGCCAGGGTTTTCTCGCCAACGCCCAAGGTCGCGGATAGGTCACTTTCCAGCTCCTCCTGCAAGGACGCGATCGGACCTGACGCCCCTGCCTCAGCCGCTTGCGAATCGGTGGGGATCTGAATCGGTTCACTAAGCCCCGTGGGGTCAACTGTTGTCGTTTCTTGTCCCATTGCGATAGCCGAAACGGGGAAAGAAAGCAGTACGAATAAAACAGACAATAAAAGTGCAATGTACTTGGTGAATTTTTTCATGTTCTTTCTCCTTTCGAAACATGTTGTGTAGGTGGATGGACTTCTTTTTTCATGATTTACTTAGTACCACATCGGGGTCACCTCCTTTTATCATGGGTTGAAAAAACAAAAAAGCACGCCGAAGCCGAGGCATACGCTCCCTCCACTTCAACGCACTGTTATTCCCCAATATCTATACAAAACCTACCGTATAGCGTCCGCGGCAACAGCCTTTTGATACAAATCCCCTCGTTTGCGGTGGATCTGTATGTCGTTCATTGTCGGGCTTTCGTTTATATTTACGGCTTACAGGTTTATTATAGCACAGTTTCCACATTTTTGCAAGTCTATTATGCAATTATTTTTGTTAATTTTTAATGAATCACAATATTTTAAAAAGAAAATCCTTTATAAAAGTGTTGAAAAAAAACAAAAAATATGATACAATATGGTTATGTAAAATCATTGAAAAGGATTGTGATCCATGAAGAAAAAAATTTTGCTTCTGTTGCTCGCCTGTCTGATGCTCCTCCCTGTCGCCTCCTGCGCACGGGAAAAGCACGACCTTTTATATGAAACCACGGTTGGTCCCATTACCTACTGTGTGCGCGGAAAGAACATGAAGGCACGTCAGATCGTTCTCAAAGCCGAAGGCGAGGTTATTTGGGCGGACGATGTGAAGGTCTCCTCCTCGGTTGGCTCTATGGGCGGAACCTACGGCTTTGAGGTGCTTGACCTGAATTTTGACGGCTATCAGGATTTTATGATTGCCGACAAAACCGCAGGCAAAGAGACCTCCTATCTCTGCTGGCTGTGGCATCAGGATGAGGGCGTCTATCGGTTAAACGAGGATCTTTCGGGGTTGTGCAACATTCGCGCCGACCGCGAGCTGAAGGCGATCTTTGCCTTCTCCCACACCTATGAATTCGAAGAAGCCTATCTCGATGCTCCCGCATCGCAAACCACCGTTGACAGCACCACGAAATACGAATGGAAGGACGGCAGGCTGACCCCCTCGATCCGTGCCTCGATCGCGTTCTACTCGGAAAGCAAGCTCTACTGCTATTCGGTCGCCTATTATGACGAGGAGCTTGGCAGATTCGGGGACTCCGATGACAATTGGATGACGCCCGAGGAATACAAGACCTATGACATGAGCTTTCTTTACTATTTTGAATAATTTTGAAATATCTACATCATGAGGGCTATCCGTTTTGCGGATAGCCCTCCCTCATATACTTTTACAGCACAGAGCATGGAAAACACCCGCGCATGCCGACACGATCTGTCTGCAATCGCCCTCACACCCCTGCTCCCTCTTTTCATACTCCGCTCGGCTTCGGCATAAAAAGTCGGATAATGCGGTCTCCATCGGCAAAGCAAGGCTATGCTTGAAGTCCAACCTTGCCAAATACTGCGAAAAAAGGGTGTGCAACTCTCGCTCATACTGCCGATGGTCTCGCATACTCCCCTCAAATCCCACCGTATGCGGAAAGGTAAAGGAGTCCGCCAGATAATGCATCAGCGTCCCCAGGCGAAAGCAATCCCGAAACCGATTCACACCGCCAAGCTGTAGTTTCTCCATGCTTTTTCGGATATGCTCCCCCGAATATGGCTGGTTGTGTCCTCGCATGGCGCGGCTTTTTCGAAATCCGCGCAAATAAGTAAAGGGAATGTAGTCGGGGATCACACACCCCACCAAAAAGAAACGACGGTGCCACGACCTCTTCCAAAGATGTCTGTCTCGTACACCGTCAAGTAAAAAATATGCAAGTGCCTTATGATCCTTTTGCTTCATGAATACCTCCGTTCATTCTTTTGCTGTTACGGTACTATTATAGCATTTTTTCAACAAAAAATCAACGGTTTGGAAGCAAACAACCTCTGCCAATATATGGAGTCAACGATCCTCAAACGCCGCGCGGTGGCGGTTGAAAAACTCATAATAAACACGCACGTTCTCAAGCTCTGTCCACGGCTTGCTTTGCACAGGAATCCTGTCCAGATCATAAATCGTGGCATCCTTGATCGAAAGCAAAAAGGGCGAGTGTGTGGCAATGATAAACTGACAACGGTAAAAACGAGCCGAATCCTCCAAAAAGCGTGCAAGCTCGACCTGCAAGGCAGCGGAAAGGCTGTTTTCGGGCTCGTCCAACAGATACAGGGCATTCTCGGTGATCTTTTGCGTAAAATACGAAAATGCGCTCTCTCCATTCGATCTGCCGTCCATTTCCTTTGGCAAGCGCCTCGAAACATAGACCGACTTTGTTTTGGACTTTGCCTCGTTGCGTCGCTTGAATTCCTCAAACTCATCCAATGACCGCAGAGGCTGCATGGGCGTTTCTCTGATCAAATAATATTCTTCAAACAACTCCTCGCGGCGGCGGTCAATACGTTGATTGATCAAGCGGATATCCAACAAAAAATCAAAGACGTCATCACTTGAAATCTTCTTACTTTCTTCGGGAATCCGACGGACACCGTCTGCAAGCTCATAGCGGCAGAATTTCAAATATTCTTCCATAAATGGCGTATTGTTAAATGGAGCCGACTGTCTGATCGCAAGCTTTTCGGCAATCAGATTCAAGACCGTGGATTTCCCCGACCCGTTCCCGCCGTAAAGCAGAGTAACGGGGGCGAAATGAAGCTCTCGCAATTGCTTTTGCGGAAACAGCTTAAACGGATAGACGTTGGTATGGGAGTAACACTGCATCTCCAGCTGATGCGGATAGGACAGAACAAAGCCGTCCTCTTCATCGGCACTTGCAAATCGAAAAGAAGTTAAATATTGCATTTCTACTCTCCTATCAACCTTCTTCAAAAAACTTTCTCTGACCGAAAACAGGGTTCCCACGCGGAGAACCCTGTTTTTTGATCAATTGATCCATGTTGTTATTCCCTTTTCAGGAATTTCCGCTCTCTGAAAACACGGAAAGCTTGCCTGTGTAGATCACATCGGAATCCGGCAAGGAAAACAGATCCATCGGTTTTACGAGCTTGTCAAAAAAGGGCTCGTCTACGACACGGAAACGGTCAAGTGTCTCGCTGACAAACTCCGAACAAAAGAAATGATCCTTTCGCCGAAACTGCTTATTGAAAATGGCAAGAAACAGCCCTCGATAATTGTATTTGTAATGGTCGCGTTCCTCATACATTTTTTCAAGATAGCTTTTCATCGCATCATAACAGCTTTCCTCTGCTCGAATTCGCAGGATCCTGACCTCGGTATTCCGAAATCTCTTGAAGGTTCCAAAGTCGGGAGACTCCTTGACGTATCCGCCATGGAAGGGATTATACGGATGTATACGTCCAAAGGAGTACAACACCTTGAAATCATCCTCCAGGCAGAGAGAAACATGACTGTATTTGCCGTGTGTGATCCAACGGATGACCTTTGCGGGAAAGGTACCCGTGTGGGATAAGACTATGTATATATTCTTCTTCACTGTTGCCCTCACAAACACTTCTTTAACTTTACGATACTCTTTATATTATATACCCGATACATTTCCAAAAAGTCAAAAAAATATTTATAATTTGTTAAAATAAAAATTTAATTGCTCAAGAAAGTGCGAAATACGTCGCAAAAGGAGATCAGAAAGCACACAACGCCGTTTTCCTTTGCCTCGGGAGTCGGATTGTCAATATATTTTTCAGCATGACGCATCATATTGATCACATAGCTTTTCGAGATTATCGGCAATCAGATTCAAGCTGTGGTACATGACCAAGCGATCGCTCTCGGATAAGCCTTCGCTTGCCGTTTCCAAAATACTGTCGATCTTTTCCG
>JAZOPW010000268.1:0-2838 GCA_045655785.1 Eubacteriales bacterium | reverse complement strand
CATCCAATCGTCCTGCGGCTTCAATCAGCCCCTTGTCAAGAAGGGAATTGACCGCATAGGAGCTGTCCACACCGCGCACAAGATCGATATAGGAGCGCGTTGCGGGCTGACTGCTGTAGGCGATGACCGCCAGAACCTCCATGGAGGAGGCAGACAGATTTCCGCCGCGGCGAATGCCGAGCGCCTCCCGAATGTAGGGAGCGTATTGCTCCTTGGTGGTCAGCTGACAGGCGGTGGGGTAGAGCAGAAGCTGAATGCCGTGGTGTGTATCCTCCTCGACAAAGCGATCTGCCATCTGCCGTACCATGGTTTTGATGTCCTTAGCGCTCAATCCCAAAACCTCGCCAAGCTTATCGTAACGCATCGGATGTCCTGCGGCAAACAGAATGGCTTCGATCGCCTGTTCGATTTGTTGTGCCGTGGTCAAAGGCTCAAGGATAGGAGCCGATTGTTTCTTTTCTTCCATAGGCTTTTATAGGTGTCCTTTCGTGTTGTCACTGTCTGCGTCATGACGCAACTCTTGCGATTTTTTTGCCATTGTGCCAATAATCTCGTTCATGTCGAGTCCGAGGTCATCTAACAAATCCTCGTCATCCTCGGAAAGACGGTTATCCAACAGCTCCGCCACGCGCGCTTCTTCTTCCAGATCACTGTCGTCGGTGGGGAGGTCATTTTCATGTATCGGCCCCTCCTCGGCAAGTAGGGCGGCCTCCTTGGCTTTTTTGCGTTCCTCCGCGCGTCTTGCACGCTCCTCTGCACGCAACCGTTTCTTTTCCTCCAGCTTGCGCTCGCGTATGATACGGCGTTGCTCACGGTGCATCTCGGCTTTGGAGGAGAGCGGAATGGGTTCATTTTCGTCATATTGACGCTTGGGAGCCTTTTGTTCCTCACCCTCCTCGGGAGGTGCGTCATTGACCACAAAGCGTGTGTTGCTTCCGTGGATCACCGTATAGGAATCGGGATCCTCCTCGATCAGGATCTTGCGGACCTTGATCAGTTCCAGGATGCCGAGGAAGATGGCAATGAGGTCTGGGAGCGAGGTCGCATCCGATAGCAGCTCCTTCATGGATGGATTTTTCTTGCGCTTTGTCATATGATGAAGGATTCCCACGATCTTGACGTCTACCGGAACGATCGGCTTGGCGATCATCGGGACAAAGACCTGCTTTTCGGCTTTGGGACGGCTTTCGTTTGCAGCTATGATGCGACGCACCGCAAGACACAGGCTTGTAACCTGCTGATCGGCAACGTAGGAGGTATCAACCGAGATCTCGTCGGTATCCTTCACCATACGTCCGCTGTAAAGCTGATAGAGCGGTCCCATTTTTGCCGCCGCCTGCTTTGCCTGTTGATAACGCAGAAGGGCATCGGCAAGCTCGGCACGCGGATCCTTTTCATCCTCCTCTACACGCGGCAGAAGCATCTGACTTTTGATGCGCATCAGCTCGCTTGCCATGACGATGAACTCACCCGCCAGCTCCATATCCATGCTTTGCGCGGCGCGGATATACTCCAGATACTGATCGCAGATCAGCGCAATGGGGATATCCTCGATATTCACTTTATTCTTTTGGATCAAGGTCAGCAAAAGGTCAAGAGGACCTTCAAATTGGTCGATCCGATATGTGAGGGCTTCCATGTTATTGACGGACGGTCCTTTCTGTTTCAGTGGGGAAATCTTTAAAGATTAAAGTGCTTTTTGAAATAGCTTCCAAAGCAGGTTCGATACAGGCTCCGAGATCAGGTAGGTCAGTCTTTCGGCAATCCACGAAAAAGGAGACAGATCAAACCGCGAGAGAATGAGCAAAGCGATCAGGAGTCCCAGCATGATCTGACGCTCATAGCGCATCACACCGAAATAGAATCGGTCGGGAAGGAAAACAAGTGCGATGCGAGAACCGTCAAAGGGCGGGACGGGAATGAGATTGAATACCATAAAAATGAAATTGTAAATGGCACTCAACTCGGTCAGTACAACGGTCCAATAGATACAGGTCAGAAGGAATCCGGAGATACCTTTATAGAAGAGGAACGAGTAGAGCGCGAGAAAGAATCCGCAAAGGACTGCGCTGATGATACCCAAGAGCATATTTGCCGCAGGACCTGCCGCCGCAGTCAGTGCCATCCCTTTTTTGGGATCGCGGAAATTCCTTGCGTTTACGGGTACGGGCTTTGCCCATCCGTAGCCGAAGATCAACATGGAGAAGAGCCCCATGGGATCGAGATGCTTGAGCGGATTGAGGGTCAAACGTCCCATATAGTAAGCGGTGCTGTCACCGCATTTCCAAGCCACATATCCGTGCGCGGTCTCATGGAATGAGAGCGCCAAGACGATGATGGGGATTGAGAGCAGCATGGAGATCAGAACACTGATCGGATCTCCGCCCTGCAAAAGAGAAAAAAGCATAACTGAATTCCTTTCTTACGACCTCACAAACGGGTTTCTTGCAAAATGTATTTCCAAAGGTCGTTTTTGCCTTCGCCTTTGAGTGCCGAATGAAAGAAGATCGGCGTGTCGGCAGGGATGTCGGGGTGGCTTTTCAACAGCTCCTCGGAGCGTTTTCTTTCGGTGGCATTGAGCTTGTCGCATTTGGTAGCCACCACCACGAAGGGAAGCTCGGTCTGACGCAGAAATTGCAGCATCATTTCGTCGTCCGCCGTCGGGCCGACACGGCTGTCGATCAGCTGAACCACCAATTTCAAAAGATCGATGTTGGGGTTCTTGGTAAAATATCCGTCGGTCAAAGCCGACCATTGTGCCTTGTCCTCGGGCTTGCGCTTGGCAAAGCCGTATCCGGGCAGATCGACCAGAAAGAGCTTTTTGTCAACGTCATAGAA
>JAZOPW010000267.1:0-4378 GCA_045655785.1 Eubacteriales bacterium | reverse complement strand
GAAATGGAGCCCACGTTGCTCCTTCCCATGGGATTTGGCGCGATTCTCGTGAATATCCCGATGGCAGACGCAGTGCTGGAGCACGGACCGATTACCACGCTCTACAATGCGGGTATCGCAAATGAGCTGTTCCCCTTGATCCTCTTTATCGGTATCGGAGCGATGATCGACTTTGGTCCTCTGCTTTCGAATCCCAAGCTGATGATCTTTGGCGCGGCGGCACAGTTTGGTATCTTCTTTACCTTCTGCTTGGCGTCGGTCTTCTTCCCCGAGCTCAAGGACGCAGCTTCGATCGCCATCATCGGCGCGGCTGACGGTCCTACTGCAATTGCAGTATCGCAAAAGCTTGGTTCCACCTATACAGGTCCCATTATGGTGGCAGCGTACTCCTATATGGCGTTGGTGCCGATCATTCAGCCACCTGTGATCAAGGCGATGACCACCAAAAAGGAGCGACTGATTCGTATGCCTTACGAAGCAAAGTCGGTCACCAAGACCACACGTATTCTGTTCCCGATCGTGATCACGCTGATTGCAGGTATCTTTGCTCCTTCTGCAGTTTCGCTGGTTGGATTTTTGATGTTCGGTAACCTCATTCGCGAATGCGGCGTGCTGGATTCGCTGTCCGATACCGCGCAAAAGGTGCTTGCAAACCTTGTTACGATCTTCTTGGGTATTTCGATTGCATTCCAGATGACCGCCGAAAAGTTCGTGGCAGTTGACACCATTATCATTCTTCTGTTGGGTCTGTTCGCATTCATTTTCGATACCGCAGGCGGCATTCTTGTGGCGAAGCTGATCAACCTCTTCTCCAAGAAGAAGATCAACCCCATGATCGGTGCGGCGGGTATTTCGGCATTCCCGATGTCGGGGCGTATCGTACATAAGATGGGACTGAAGGAAGACCCGCAAAATTTCCTGCTCATGCACTCGATCGGTGTCAACGTTTCGGGTCAGATCGCCTCGGTTATCGCGGGCGGTATGATCTTGAATTTCTTCCTCTGATCAGAAAGGAGACCGAAAAATGGGAAATATTTTTGAAAGTCTGCAATTTGAGCCGATGGCATTTATTGAAAATCTGAAATATATGGGAATCGGCATGCTGGGTATCTTTGTTGTGATCGGCTTGATCGCGGGAGTTACTGTGTTGCTCAACAAGATCTTTTCACCGAAACAGAATTAACATATGCAAACAAATCCCCCTGAATGCGAGCGCATTCGGGGGGATTTGTTATGATCTTAAGACTGATAGTGAATCACAAAGGTTGTGACGGATTTTGCGGGGAGGGTATACGCGTAGGCAGAGTCGATGTATCCGCGCTTGGTTAATCCGTTCACTGCGGAGGTTTCCCAGGCTTGGATCAGCTTTCCGTCGTAGTCCGAAAGTCCCATTTTTTGTTCCTTGTCGGTATCGTTGGTGACGATGAGATAAATTTCGCCCTTTTCTTCATTGATATAAGCCGAGGCAAATACGTCGTCTGACAAAAGCTTGCCGCTGACGCTGACGCGGGTAGCGCCTGTGATGAATTTGGAATAATTTCCCATTGCCCACATACGCTTGCTTTTAAAATAGAGATTTTCGGAAACCTTGATGAAGCTGTAGTCATCCACCATCATGCCCACCCAGAATTCCCAGGCTTCACACTCCAACACGGTCAGATCCTCGTGGATAACTCGTGATAATTCCATTACAGCGTCAAGCCCTGTAGTTCCCGAGCACCACTCGGTTTGATGAAGTGGAATGTCACTGAGCCCGCATTCTGTCCAGAGTTGCTTGAACGCGATCTTGTCCTCAAGACTTGTGCCGTAGGAGTGGCATGCGAAATGATCGATGTAGGGAATGATCGTGCGATCCTCCTTCAAACGGTTGGCGATAGTCGTGGCATATGCAAGGGTGTTCCAGGAGGCGGTTTCGGGGAAGGAGACCTTTACGCCCTCGATGTTGCGCTTTTGTAATTCTTTTGCTACAAGCAAGTCAATCTCAAAAATCTGATCGACGGTATAATGGCATCCCTCTTGCCAGACGTGTTCGCTGTCGCCCCAAGTCCAGCTCGGCTCGTTGATGGGGCTGATATATTGTACCTTGTATCCGCTTTGAAGGAACAGCTCGACGATATCAACCGCATATTCTGCAAAATCCTGATAACATTCGGTGCGCAGATTCGAGGAGCCGTCGGTGTTGCCCGCCGTGTATCCGCTGTACGTCATGTACGCGGGTGGGCTGTTGATAAACAGCGTGATATATTCGGCACCGCGTTCCACCGCCATATTCAGCACAGTGATCGCATCGGCATCGAGCGAGAGCGAATATTCACCGCTGTTTGGCGCGGTTTCCAAAGAATTCGTGCTTTTCAGCTCCTCACCGCGAACGGTCATGGGCGATCCTCCGCCGATGTTATAGCGGTAAGAATTTAATCCGATTCCCGTATCGTCGTTGTAGAGGAGATCCATGCAGGCGGCAAGCTGATGATCCTTGAGATAGGTCATCACGTTTCCAACCCAACAGCCGGAGGCACCCATGTATTTGATGGTCTGATGGCGTTTGGTGATGTCGATGCTGATGTTTTCGGTTGCTTTTTTGTTTCCTTCATTCAGGATCGTAGGTGTCCAGATCCCGCTGACTTGAAAATCTCCTGTAAGTTTCACTTCGGTTTGTCCTTTCACGTATTGTGCGGAAAAGTATTCCAAGGCATCGATCAAAGCGTCCTCGCAGTCGGCTACGAATACCAGCTTTTGCCCCATGCGGGCAATGCGGTAGGATTGCTTTGGAAGATCCTTTGCAAGCGATTGGCTTTCCGCTCGGTTGGTGTTGCCGATCAGGATCTCAAAGCTTTCCTTGGTGACGTTTTCGCTGTCCTCTACTGTTTTGACCTTGACGTCGATATGCTTTTGAAAAGCGTAGGTAAAGGCGGAGCAGGCTTTTTTCAATGCCGCGCTTGCGTCAGCGGGAAGCACTGCCAGCATGGAAAGCTTGGTTCCCTTGGTGATGACAAGATCGGATTTTACGGGATCGGTGGTCGTCTCCTCTCGGGTGGTGGACTCGGTTTGCTGTGGCTCCTGTTGTGTTGGTGTGCAGGATCCGAGCAAAAGCGTTACGGCAAGCATCAGCAAAAGAAGAGATCGAAGTCTTTTCATTTTTGATAGACGGTACATGATGTTTCCCTCCGTATTATTTTTCGGGATCAAGGTATTTCCAATAAGATGCAATATAATTGATGCCCGACCAAAGTGTGAAGATCAGCATCAGCGCGGCGGTGACAAGCGAGACAGGCAGGAAGGTCGTCTCCTTGCCGACAGCGTTGTAGATCACGGGCTCGGCAATGCAGCAAATGACGCACGCGATCTGCGTACAGGTCTTGATTTTTCCAAGCATATTGGCGGCGATCACGATGCCGCTTGAGCCCGAAACCACCAAACGGATCGAGGTTACGGCAAGCTCACGGAAGATCACGATCAGAAACGCCCAGAAAAAGATGTTGGCAAAAAGCTGATCCTGATAAAGGGTGAGCGCACGGTAGAGGATCACGAACATGGCACCGATGACCATGAATTTGTCGGCAAGCGGATCCATAAACTTTCCGAAATCGGTGACCAGATTGTATTTGCGCGCGATCTTACCGTCCAGCATATCGGTCAGAGACGCCACGATAAAGAGAACAAGTCCCACGGTGCTTGCCCAAAGCGCGTTTGAAACCATCATGATGACCACAAAGATGGGAACCAGACAGAGGCGCAGTACGGTAAGCTTGTTTGGAAGATTCATTTTCATAAGATCAATACCATTCCTTTCACTGCTTTGTAACGAGATTTCCGTACAGGTCATAATCGATGACCTTGCGGACCTTGACGCGGACAAAGGAGCCGGGGGCGATGCGGTTCCCGGCACGGAAATAGACCTTTCCGTCGATCTCTGGTGCATCGGCGGCACTTCTTCCGAAGTGAACCTCGGCAACGGGATCGTAGTCCTCACAGATCACGTCGATCGTCCTTCCGATCTTTTCCTTGTTCAGCTCCTCATTGATCGACATCTGCTGACGCATCAGAATATCCATGCGATCCTGCTTCACCTGCTCGTCGATCTGATCGGGGAAGTCATAAGCGGGGGTGTCCTCCTCACGCGAATAGGGAAACACGCCTGCATGGTCAAATTTTTGTTCCTCGACAAAGCGGCAAAGCTCCTCGAAATCCTCCTCGCTCTCGCCGGGGAAGCCGGTGATGAAGGTGGTGCGAATGGTGATGCCGGGGATCTCGCGGCGCAGCTTGGCGATGACCTCGCGGATCATAGCGCTGTCGCCGTGGCGGTTCATACGCTTGAGCACCGAGTCGGAAATGTGCTGCAAGGGCATATCAATGTATTTCACGATACGGGGGTTGTCGC
>JAZOPW010000266.1:0-4985 GCA_045655785.1 Eubacteriales bacterium | reverse complement strand
GGAAGCTTTTTCGTGTAATCTTCCTTAACGTAAAAAGCGCCTAAATGGCTCAAAAATCCAAAGGAAAACAAATTTCGTGGAGCATTTTGAGGTGCCAACGCGAACAACGCGACCGTAAAACGAGTGCTAACAAAGATTGGTCGCTATGTGGCATTTTAGAATCTGTTTGAAGATTCTAAAATGCTCAACTTTAGGTAAAGCAATATGACACAAGTGCTAACAAAGATTGGTCGCTACGGGTATTTGCTTGCGGGCTAAACACCCGCATTCTGCAAGCAGAACCGCAAATACTCAACTTTTGATTATGCCTTGAGCGCACGAAAGTGAAAAAAACAGCTCAAAAAATGTTTTAAAAGTTCTTGAAGGGGTGTGGGGAAACTTCTTTCAAGAAGTTTCCCCACAAAAAACAAAAACGAAAAAACGAAAAAGGAGGCTGTCGTGTCGGATCAAATTTTTGAAGCGGTGATCGGGCTTGAGGTTCATGCGGAGCTGAAAACCAAGACCAAAATATTTTGTGCCTGCTCTACCGATTTCGGCGCACCGCCGAACACACAATGCTGTCCGATCTGCATGGGATACCCGGGGGTCATGCCCTCGCTCAACCGTCATGCCGTGGAGCAAGCGATTCGAGCAGGACTCGCCTTGGGATGCGAGATCCAACGGGTCAGCCGTACCGATCGCAAGCAGTATTTTTATCCCGATCTGCCAAAGGCGTATCAAATTTCACAGGACGAATATCCGCTCTGCAGAAACGGACGGTTGACCTTTTCGGTCGCCAATGGGGAGCGGAGCGTCGGGATCCGACGGATACACATCGAGGAGGACGCGGGAAAGCTGATCCATCGAGACGGCATGACGCTCCTGGATTGCAACCGCTGCGGTGTTGGGCTGATCGAGATCGTTTCCGAACCCGAATTGCACACCGCACAGGAGGCGTCTGCTTATTTGCGCGCTCTTCGCGCGATTCTGTTGACGGTCGGTGCTTCGGATTGCCGTATGCAGGAGGGCTCTTTGCGATGTGACGTCAATATCTCGTTGCATGACCCTTCAAGCCAAAGACTCGGGATCCGCACCGAGATCAAAAATCTGAATTCATTTGCGTTTGTCGAAAAGGCGATCGACTATGAGATTCGGCGTCAGAGCGCACTCTTGCAAAGCGGTCAGCCGTTGGTTTCGGAAACGAGGCGTTTTGACCCCGCAAGCGGAAAGACAGTCTTGATGCGAATCAAGGAAAGTGCCGTGGATTATCGCTTTTTGCCAGATCCAGATCTGTTGCCGATCGTGGTTGGAGAGGAGGAGCTTGAGGAACTTCGCGCAACACTCCCCGAGCTTCCCGCACCGCGTGCCGCGCGTCTTGTGCGTGAGCTTTCTCTGACACCTTACGATGCATCCGTGCTGGTTTCAGACCCCCGACTTGCCGATTTCTTTGAGCAGGGGGCTGCGCGGACAGCATATCCCAAGCTACTTGTCAATTTGCTTTTGACCGATCTGTTGCGCGATTGCACAAGCGACCCCTTTTCCTCTCCCGTTTGCGCCGAGCAGCTTGCCGAGCTTGCAGACCTGCTGGGTGAGGGAACGGTCAACAGCTCCACCGCAAAAAAGCTGTTGAAGCGATGCCGACAGGAGTCGATCGAGCTTCGTGCCGTTGTCGAACGGGAGGGACTTGCACAGATCCGTGATTCTGCGGCGTTGCAGACGGTGATTGGTGAGGTTTTGTCCACAAGTCTGCGCGCGGTTAATGATTACAGAAACGGAAAAACCGCCGCGATACGAGCCCTGCAGGGACAGGCAATGGCACGTACCGAGGGCAGGGCAGACCCCGTGTTGCTGGAGCGTCTGCTTCTGGAGGCGCTTTCCCAAGAACCGAAAGGAGACTGAAATGTACGAGTATTCTCCCAAGCTATCGAAAAAAAGAGAACTGTTTTGTCTGTTCATCCTGTTGCTTTCGGCATCGATCCTGATCGCGTTTTCGATGCTGCCGCAGGTGATCTTTCCGTCACTCTTGCAATTGTTGGCGGTCTGTTTGCTGGTCGGCGCGGTTTTGGTGATCGGAAAATATCTGATGTGCCGATATGCTTACCGCGTGGATCGGCGAGAGGGAGGCAGTGACGCGGATCCGCTTGACTTTACGGTGATCGAATATTACGGCTCCCGTGTCCGCGTTGTGTGCCGCGTGTCGCTTGCCGACATCGAGGAGATCGTCGCAATCACCCCCGAAAATCGCAAGGAGCTTGGGCGGATGACGCGCGGAAAAAGCTGTTACCGCTATACGGCGGCACTGCAGGCAGAAAATCCGTATCTCTTGAAGGCTCACGACGGGGATCGCGTTTTTTGGGTCGAAATTCTTGCCGATGAAAGACTTCTACAGGCACTTCACATGATATAAATAGCAAGATTTGTCTTCTTTATACCCATTACTGTCTTGAAAAAGAGCATATATTGTCTTATAATTATGTCAGAAGCTGTGTGCTTCCAATTCAAAAAACGAAAAGGAGACAAAAAATGTCTTTTCCCGTTGCCGTTCAGGTTTATTCTGTCAGAGATGACGCAAAGAAGAATCTTTATGCTACTTTGAAAAAGATCAAGGCGTTGGGCTACGACGGTGTGGAGTTTGCCGGCTTGTATGGTCATACCCCCGAAGAGGTTCGCGATATGTGCGCGGACATCGGCTTGGTACCGATCTCGGCACACGTTCCTTATCTGGATATGGTCGCAGATCCCGAGGGTGTACTGCAGGCATATGCTACCATCGGATGCCAATTCGTGGCAATCCCTTATCTAACCCCCGAGTACCGTCCCGGATCCGAGAAATTCTCTGAGGTGATCGAGAACGCGAAGATGCTGGGCGCGATCGCAAAGAAGCTTGGTATGACTCTGTTGTACCACAACCACGATTTTGAATTTATGAAGCTCGACGGCAAGTATGCGCTCGATATTCTCTATGAAAGCGTTCCTGCGGATCTGCTTCAGTCCGAGCATGATATGTGCTGGGTCAACGTAGGCGGTGAGAACCCTGCCGAATATCTGTTGAAATACACGGGTCGCGCTCCCGTTGTTCACCTCAAGGATTTCTGGGGTGACAAGTCGGAGGATATGTACGAGCTGATCGGTATTGAAAAGAAGGCTCCCACACGTCCCGCAAACTTCGAGTTCCGCCCTGTCGGATCGGGTAAGCAGGATTTCCCCACCATCCTTGAGGCTGCTAAGAAGGCAGGCGCTACCTGGGTAGTGGTCGAGCAGGATCAGCCCTCTATGGGTCTTACTCCCATGGAATGCGCTGCAAAGAGCCGCGAATATCTGAAGTCGATTGGGAATTAACCAATACGTATATAAATTAATAAGGAGGATTTTCATTATGGCATTGGATAAGGATTTGGATGCTTTTAAAAACAATCAGGAAGTAAAATCTGTTGATTCAAGCCGCAAGGTGCGCGTTGCATTTATCGGTTGCGGATGGATTGCGGGGTCTCACATCAGAGCACTGTTGAAGCAGCCCGACGTGGAGATCGTTGCAGGTGCTGATCTCATCCCCGGTAAGGCAAAGGCTTTTTTTGAGAAGTACGGTGTTGAGAACGTAAAGACTGACTATGCTTCTCACAAGGAGCTGCTTGCCGACAAGAGCCTCAATCTTGACGCAGTTACCATTTGTACCTACAATCGTCAGCACGCACAGCCTGCAATTGATGCGCTCAACGCAGGTCTGCACGTTCTGTTGGAGAAGCCCTTTACCGTTACGACCGAAGAGGCTGTAGCTGTTATGAGAGCAGAAAAGGCAAGCGGTAAGATCCTGTCCATCGGCTTCCAGCCCAGAATGGACGCAAACATGAAGATGATTAAGAAGATCGTGGATTCCGGTGCGCTCGGAAAGATCTACTATATCCAGACCGGTGGCGGACGCCGCCGCGGTATCCCCACGCCTTTCGGAACCACCTTTATTGAGGATAAGACCGCGGGACTTGGCGCACTCGGTGACATTGGTTGCTACTCCTTAGATATGGTGCTGAATGCAATCGGTTATCCGAAGCCCCTTACTGTTTCGGGTTACAAGTCCGCTTTCTTCGGTACTGACCCCAACTACTCTAACTATGTAAAGACCGGACACCCCGAATATGCAAAGCTGTTCGGCGTTGACGATTTCGCGGCAGCATTTGTTCGTCTTGAAGGCGGAATCATTCTCGACTTCCGTATTGCATGGGCAATGAACCTCGACACCCCCGGTGATACCATCATCATGGGTACCAAGGGAAGCCTTCGTATTCCTTCCACAGAGTGTTGGAACGGCTCTGTCGGCGGTCCTATGATCCTGTATCATGAGGTTTGCGGCGAGCAGACCCAGACCGAGATCCCGATCATCGAAATGAAGGAGGGACTCTTCGATCTGAAGATCCGTACCTTCCTCGATGCCATCAAGGAAGGCGGCACGGCTCCTGTTCCGTCCTCTCAGATCCTGTACAACCAAGCAATCATCGACGGTATCGCAAAATCCGCAGCAATCGGACGCGAGATCGAGGTCGAGATTCCCGAGATCTGATCATAAAAAAGAACCATAAAGGAATCGTCTCGGTTTGTCGGGACGGTTCCTTTTTGATCTTAATTACCAAATTGGCTTTTGCTGATTTGGGTATTCAGACGAACGATTTGGTTATATTGTTGACTTTTTTGCTCAAATGTCGTGCAAAATGTCGCACGGAAACTGTACAAGTATCCAAAAGCGAGAAAAACTTCGAAAAAATGAAAAAAGTGCTTGACAAATCGAAGCGAAAGAGGTATAATATACAAGCTGTCCACAAGGAGCGGAGGCAAGGAGCAGAAAAAACTTAAAAAAGTTTAAAAAAAGCACTTGACAAAGCTTCAAGGAAGTGGTATAATAACAAGGTCGCGCGAAAGCGAGGGCTTGAAGCAACCGAGAGTGGCGGCGAGAAAATGATCCTTGAAAATTGAACAACAAGAGAGAAGTACAAAGCTAAGAAAGCTTGAAACGGATC
>JAZOPW010000265.1:0-2600 GCA_045655785.1 Eubacteriales bacterium | reverse complement strand
GACCGAAGCAGGAAAGATCGTGGATCGCCGCGATGCGGGGCGGAGCGGATGTTTGCTGTGAAGCAGGATGTTGCATAAGTGTTCCTTTCGGATGCAAAAATAAAGGTTTCGTAATCGGTAGGGATCGATGCTTTGAGTGTAATGCATAGGTCGGCTCAAATACTGTTCCGATTCGAGCCGACCTTCTTCCTTTTAATTTTTCAATCGATCCAAGGCGTTTTGCAACAGGATCTGTGCGGACAGTGTGTCAATGACCTGCTTGCGCTGTGACCCTCGCGTGTTGGTTTCGTTGAGATAACGTGACGCCGACACCGTGGTCAGACGCTCGTCGATCATGGCGACGGGGATGCCGTCCAGCCTGTCTCGCAGCAGTGCGGCAAACTCGCGGCAACGATCGGCACGAAAGCCCTCGGTTCCGTCCATGTTTCGGGGGAGTCCCACCACAATGGCGGATGCTTGCCGCTCGCGTGCAATCTCGGCAACGCGTGCCGCTGTTTTTTCAATGCCGCCGGGGGAGATGTATCCAATGCCCGAGGCAAGAAAGCGGCTGATATCCGAGATGGCAAGCCCCGTGCGGGTGTCACCAAAGTCCACACCCATCACGCGCCCCTTTGTTTCCTTCAGATCGATCAGACGAGCTTCTGGAGCATCCATTCTCTCAGGTCGGTCCAAACCGTTTCACGGTCGAGCTCGTTGACGATCTCGTGACGCATTTCGGGGTAGAGTTTGAGGGTGATGTCGCGCATTTCAGCAGCCAGCAAGCGCTCGGCAACCTGCTTGGGTCCTGCGCCGTAGTTACCGACGGGGTCAGCCTCGCCTGCGGTAACCAGAACGGGAAGATCCTTGGAGAGCTGTGCTGCCCACTCCTCACGGCTGATCTGCTCGATCAGGGTAAAGAGGTCGTTGTAGCCGCGCAGAGTGAAGTTGAAGCCGCAGAGCATATCGTCATTATAGGCGTTTACGACCTCCTCGTCACGGGAGAGCCAAGCATTGGGGGCGGGATTTTCGCCGCAATTCTTGTTGTAGCCTGCAAAAACGATCTTCTGCATGATCTTGGAGCGGAAGCGCTCACCCAGGAAGGTCATCATGTGCTTGGTAACAGCCTTGCCGAATGCGGTGGGCATGCCCTCGCCGCAGGTGCCGCAGAATACAGCGCCGGCATAGGTATTGGAGTATTTTTCGACTACCGCGCGTGCGATAAAGGATCCCATGCTATGACCGAAGAGGATCACGGGCAGATCGGGATATTCTTGCTTCATTTTCAATGCGAGGCTATGTACGTCCTCGACAAGAGCCTCCACGCCGCCGTCTTTCACGGTGTAGCCGAGCTGACGGGTGTTGGTTACCGAGTAGCCGTGTCCGAGGTGGTCGTGACCGAACACCAGGATGCCCTCTTCTGCCAAGAATTTTGCGAAGGGCTCATAGCGCAAAAGATACTCGCACATACCGTGGGAGATCTGTACCATGCCGCGCGGGTTCTCGGGAACCAGCTTGTAAGCGGCGAGAGTGGTTTTTCCGTCATAGGAGGTTGTTTTAAAGCGTTGCATAAGGGAACCTGCCTTTCATGTTTATATGTTTATTTGTAAAGTTTTCGATCAATTGGATTTCAGCTTGGCAATGACGTCGGAAAGCGGCTGCTCGGTCTCCTCGCGTGTGGCGAGATCCTTCAGGCGGACCACTCCGCGTGCCAGCTCGTCCCCACCCATGATGATCACATGGGAGTAGCCGTCCTTTACGGCAAAGTCGATCTGCTTGCCGAATTTTTTGGAGCCGAGGAAGGGAGATGCGACGATGCCCGCATCGCGGAGCTGATCCACGATGGCGGTGTACTGCTCATAAGGCACGTCATCAAAGCGTGTGACCAGCACCTTGATGCCCGAGCCGAAGGTTTCGGGAACCAGCTTGTGGGTGAAGAGGAAGTTTTCCAGCGTTACGTCCCCCATGCCGTAGCCCACGCCCGAAATCTTGGCATTCTTGACGAAGAGACCGACCAGATTGTCATATCTTCCGCCGCCGAACATGGCGCGGTTGTTTTCGGGTGCGTTGTCAAAGACCTCAAACACGGTACCCGTGTAGTAGTCGAGACCGCGGATGATACCGAAATCAAAAACACAGTAGGGAAGCAGTCCCGTCTTTTCCAGGGCGTCAAAGAGCGAGCGAAGCTCGGCAGAGCCGATCGAGTCGGGGCAGAGTGCCGTGGCGTCATATACATTCATCGAATAGAGGTCATCGATCTTTGCGATCTGTGCGTCATCAAGCCCCAATTCGCGCAGGTCTCTTTCATAGACCTCACGCGGCACCTTGTTCTTTCGGTCAATGACCTTGGAGACCATGCGTGCGCCCTCGGTGTCCTTGCCTGTGATGGCGGCAACGACGTCATTGAAGAAGCGGCGGTTATTGATGCGCACGGTGAACATGGTTTCGTCCGCGCCGTAAGCACGCAGAATGCGGATGGCACTTGTGATGACCTCGAGGTCAGCCTCATAGGTGTTGCAGCCGAAAATATCGACGTTGAGCTGCCAGAACTCGCGCAAACGGCCTCTTTGTGTTGCCTCGTAGCGGTACATATTGGGGATCGAGAACCATTTGAGCGGGAAGGT
>JAZOPW010000264.1:0-4382 GCA_045655785.1 Eubacteriales bacterium | reverse complement strand
CGCTCTGACCAACTGAGCTATGCTTCCGTTTGACGGAATGTATTATAACATATTCGCGGTCAAAAATCAAGACCTTTTTCAAACTTTTTTCTTTTTTTACCAAAAACAATTGAAAAACGCCTCCCTGACAGACGGTTAGTGTCAATAATTTGTAAAAAAAATTTATTTTTGCAAAAAAGACTTGAAAAGTCGGATAGAATATTATACAATATTATATAATACTATTATGTGCGAAAGGCTTTTTATGAAAACTTGGCAGCTTTTTAAAAAATGGGTCAGCGGTGGCTGTATTTACTTCACCGTGATCTCCATGGTGATTATTCTGATCAACCTTCTCGCCTCGGGGGCTGACAGCATGGACAGGATCTATACCGTCTCCTTTTTGTTGATGTTCCCCTGCGGTCTTTGTCTGTCTGCGGCGGAAATGCTGTTGCGTGCGAATACCGTTCCGCGCTGGATACGTCTCCTTTCGCATTACGTCATCACCCTTCTTTCTGTCACTTTGTTTCTTTTTCTCCCCTCAAGCTCGGGAGTAAGCAGCACCACCGTGATGATCCTTCTGGCACTTCTTACCCTGCTGTATTGGGTACTGTTCGGATTGATCCTGTTGATTCGCGGTCGCGTGAAAAAGCTGATGGAGGAAGACTAAAACCACCAAAAAAGGATATATCAATATGGATTCCAACGAACAAAATCAAATTTTTGCAGTTCTGATCCTGATTATTTGCGCGCTTACGGCGATCTGTATCGTGGGCGGCGCGGTTTTGGGGATCGTAAAGCTGGCAAATCCAGAGCCGACTGACAAGCCATCTGCCGACTCCACCGGGAGTGACACGGCAGATACCGATGTCAGCGTCACCCCACAAGAGGTCATACTCGAAGAGTGTCCCGATGTCGGCATGGAATATATCGACAGCATGATCTTTTTCGGTGAATCGACCACCGCACATCTGCGCTCACGCGGCGTACTGACGGGAGGCACCGAAACACATCAGGTATGGGCGGACGCCAGCGGAACACAGCGGCTTTCCTCTCATCTGCTCTCCAACGAGATCATCTATCCCCCTACCCAAGCCTCTATGAAAATTACCGACGCCTGTGCCGCCGCAAAGCCCGATATCATGGTTCTTTCCTTTGGGCATAACGGCTTGGAGGGCTTTATTGCAAACAAAAGCTCCTACGTCAACAATTACGGCAGGCTGATTGCGGCAATTCAGGCGGCATCGCCCGAAACCAAGATCATTCTGCAGACCGTCTACCCCATCCGCGCAACCGGCAACTACTCGGCGGATCTGAAAACCCTGAACAGATATATCGACACCCTGAATTCCTGGCTTCCCGAAATCGCCGCGCAATATGAGAATGTGCGTGTTGCCGATACTGCCTCGGTGCTGAAAAACGCGGAAAATGAGCTGCTCCCCTCCTACGACAACGGAGACGGCATTCACCTGACCGCCTCGGCTTATCGGGAAATTCTGGGTTATCTGCGCACACACGCATGGCAATAACAGAAAGGACATTTAAAATGAAACGGATTTTTCTTCTCGCACTTTCCCTCTTTTTGTTGGCCTCACTTGTCGCCTGTACCGACGCAAAGCAATATGCCAACGACGTCTCCCCCACAGCCCTTGCCGAAGCGGCACAGACCAAGGTGGATGACGGGGTTGCCTATACAACAGCCGAAAAAGGCTTTTTGGATGATTATTTCACCGAACCCTCCTATCTGATCGATTCGGTCATCCGTTTTGCTACCGATGCCAACAATCTCAACGAATTCGGGATCTTCCGTGTTGAATCGGGCAAGGCAAAGGAGATGGGAACGCTGTTGGAGAATTATCTGAAGGATTCGTTGACACTTAATCAATCCTGGTATGATTCCTACATTCCCGAGGAAACCCCCAAGCTGCGTGACGCCGAGGTAAAGGTCTTTGGAGACTACGCCGTTTACGCCATTGCCGACAAGACTGATCGCCAAGACTTTTTTGCGGCAGTTGAATCAGAATTAACGAAATAAAAGGTAAGAATCAGCCCCGACAAAACGTTTTTGTCGGCACTGATTCTATTACAGAACGTTTACTGTTGCGGTTATGTTTATGCTATGAAATCATCGTCACGGCTTTTTGAAGGCAAGGATCGCAAGGTAAAGCTCCTTGAATTCGTTATAAACCTCCTGATTAGCAGAAGAACCCCAAACAAAGCTTTGCGGCAAAACGATCAGGGTATCCTCTGGCAGAACCTTCAGCACGTCATAATATTGATACAGCTCGGTTTCTGCAAGACGAACTGCATAGTCATCATACGCGCCCGACGGAATTTTGTCTCCGTAAAGCTCGGACAGCGGCACTGCAAGCTTGGAAAGATTTTGTTGCTTATATACGTACTCACTGACAAACCAGACCCCACACTCTCCTGTCATCACATAGGTGCCAAAGGTCTTGAGATTGTCCTTGTTGACCTGCTTTGCGTTGTTGTATGCCGATACGACAAGCTCACCCGCGTCATCGGTGTACAGCTTTTTCAACTCGTCCTCGGTATAAACCGAGAAATCATTGAGCAGAAGTGTCAACGTCTTTCCGCTGTCTCCCTTTTCGGGGGCAATGCTCTCCAATACCTGTACGATATTGTTGCGTTCTTCGCCATTCAGGGTATATCCGCCCGCATATGCCACCATCACGTCGCCATCGGGCTTTGAGGAGCATTGCACAAAGCAAACGATCCCAAGAAACAGGAAAAAGGATACTACGATCACACCCCATTTGTGATGATACCAGAAATTGTCCAACCAGGTAAAGAATCGGTTCTTCACCACGATCTCCCCTGCCTCGATCTTTTCGTCATGCTCTTTTTTATATTCCACGATAGATTCCTTTCTTTGAAAAAAGCGGAGCGTCCGAGTGTTATTCGTCCGTTCCGCTGTTGTGTTTAAGCCTGTGTTCTGGAAACCTCAAGCACCTTCATGCTGACAGTGCCTGCGGGGGTCTCCACCTCAACCTTGTCGCCTGCGCGCTTGCCGATCAAAGCCGCACCGATGGGAGCCTGATCCGAAATCTTGCCCTCCATGGGATTGGACTCGTTGGAGCCTACCAAATGGTAAACCATCTCGGCACCGAGAGCATCGCTATATACCTTTACCGTGGAGCCCAAGCTGACCACGCTGGTATCGATGGTGGATTCATCAAGAATCACCGCATTTTCAAGCAGCTCCTCCAATTCCTTGATGCGAGCCTCGTTTTTCGCCTGCTCGTTTCTTGCTTCATCGTACTCGGAGTTCTCCGACAAGTCTCCGAAGGAGCGTGCAAGAGCAATGTCACTCTTGATCTTCTCACGCTTGTCGTGTCTGAGATAATGCAGCTCATCAACCAACTCCTGATAGCCTTTTTGGGTATAAAACATCTGTTTTCCTTTTGACATGGTAGTTCTCCTTATGAATTATGAAAAATAAGTTTCAGTTTAAAACTGTGCCAGCGCCGCCTTCAGCTGATCATCCAAAGCCTGCGGCAACACATAAAAGTTATATTTTGCGGCTTCCTCCGAAAGTGACACCTCAACATTCGGAGCGATCCCAATATCATGATACGTCACGTTGCATTTCGTCACATAAGCATAGGTGGTCATCTTGACATATCCCGTATAACGCGAATCAAACGCCGCGATCGGCAGATAGGTTTGCATGATACCCTTGCCGAAGGTGGTCTCGCCCACGATCTTAGCCAGACCGTAATCGCGAAGCGTTGCCGTAAAGACCTCAGCGGCACTTGCGGTATTTCCGTTACAAAGCACCACCATGTCAAGCTCGGCATACATTCCGATCTCTTCCTCCGACACGTTGCAAGCGGCATAGGTCCCCTTTTCGTCGATCACCTCGGCATAATAAGAGGTTGCCACGTTACCCTTTCGGTCGATTGCCGACAGGATGAGGTCACCCTTTTGCAAAAAGTAGGTCAGAACGGCTTTGATCGATTGCAGGTCTCCACCCGGATTGTTGCGCACGTCAAATACAAATTTCTCGATGCCGTCCGCCAAAAGTGCATTTACCGCTTCCTTGAACTGATGTGGTGTGGTCAGATCAAACGAGGAAATATGCACCACGCCAACCGTGGGATCCTCCTCGCTGACATAATACGTGACCGAAAGAGATTCAAATTCATCGCGTGTGACGCTGAATTCGATCGATTCATAACCGCCATCCTGATTCGGACGGAAGACCGCAAACTCGGCTTGCGTTCCCCGCTCACCCTTGATCAGGTTGATCGCTTTGGTGAATCCGCCGGCGGCTGTAATCGTTTGATAAACGCCGTCCACCTTGATACAGTAAATCAAGTCACCCACCTGCAGACCCGATGACGCGGCAGGGGCATTTTCGTAAATGGCAATGATCTGAA
>JAZOPW010000263.1:0-3315 GCA_045655785.1 Eubacteriales bacterium | reverse complement strand
ATCAACCGCCTTGCCAATAGCACTAATGCAGAGTGGATCAAACGCTACGGCGGTACGATTTCGTGCGAGTGGCTATTTCCGAAGGTGCTGGAGGTGGTTCGTGAGGCCCCCGAGGTTTACAATAGCACGTTCCGATTTATTGAGGCAGGGGATTGGATCGTATGGATGCTCACAGGCAGAGAGTCTCACTCGGTCTGCACGACGGGATTCAAGGCACTGTGGGATGAAGAATGCGGATATCCGGACAGTGCGTTTTTGAAAGCTCTGCACCCATCCTTGGAGAATGTTACGAAAACCAAACTATCGAATCATGTGATCAAGTTCTCAGAGAATGCGGGACATATTACCGAGCATGCCGAAGAAAAATTCGGATTAAAGGCAGGAACTCCCGTATCTCCTGCGTTTATTGATGCACATGCCGCACTTCCCGCGCTTGGGGTCACACGAACGGGCGAGCTGCTGATGATCATCGGCACCTCAACATGTCATATTCTTTTGAGTGATAAAAGCGCTTACGTTCCGGGTATATCGGGATATGTCAAGGACGGCATTGTTGATGGATTATATGCTTTCGAGGCGGGGCAGGCCTCTGTGGGAGATAGTTTTGAGTGGTTTATTCAAAATTGTGTTCCGGTGACTTATTTTAATGCTGCCGCAGAGCAGGGCATAAATATACATAAATACCTTCGAAAAAAGGCAGCTGCTCTTCCACCAGGATCGAACGGACTTTTGGCGATCGATTGGTTCAACGGCAACAGAACTCCGTATGTTAACGGGAATCTGAGCGGAACGATCGTTGGATTGAATTTGAATACCGCTCCCGAACAGATATATCGCGCGTTGATAGAGGCCACTGCGTACGGCACTAGGAGAATCGTCGATATATATGAGAAAAACGGCATCAGAATTAATAAGATCTATGCTGCCGGAGGCATAGCCGAGAAGGATGAGCTGCTTATGCAGATTTATGCGGACGTTCTGGAGCGGGAGATCTTTTTGTCAGGTACAGCCCAGGCATGTGCATACGGTAGCGCGATCTTGGGAGCGGTCAATCCAAACGGCTTCCCTTCTCTTGTAATCGCCTCCGACAAACTCGGCAAGGTAGGCGCAAGAACATACAAACCTAACCCAGAAAATTCAAGAGCTTATGCGACATTGTATAAGGAATACGAAACACTCTGCGAATTTTTCGCAAACAGTGATAATAAAACTATGGAAATACTTAGAAAAGGAGAACTACTATGAAGGGGTATCATCTATGGAGCTGCGCGCCCTACCGTCCCCTGTTAACCGATGTTGGAGATATCTATATCTGTCGCGTCGTTCCACAAAAAAATGCAATCCATTTTGAATGGCTGGATACCGGCGATGCAAGTTATAGCATTTTTTACCGCGAACGCAGCGCAAATGATTTTTTGCACGCAGGAACGGTAACAAGCACAGAATATACCATGAACGGACTTTCCCCCGATACCGACTACGAATTTTTTGTTGCTTCCGAGAAAAAGAAAAGCCGCATACGTCTTGCGCGTTGCGGTGAAGCCATCGGAACCGTGGTCAATTATCTGCACCCCGACGACGAGGCTTATGCCTTTTCGGGGCGCGATCTCTGTTCCCCCTCGCTGGTACGTCATCCGGACGGGTATCTTCTTGCCTCGATGGACGTATATGCAGGAGGGCATCCGCAAAATCTGACTCTCATTTTCCGTTCGGATGACAACGGAAATACCTGGCACTACGTCAGCGAGCTAATGCCCTGCTTTTGGGGAAAGCTGTTTGTGCACAAGGGAGAGCTTTATATGCTTGCCTGCTCAACCGAATACGGAGATCTTCTGATCGGCAAAAGCCTTGACGGCGGCAAGACCTTTTCCTCCCCCGTTACGCTTTTACGCGGCTCCAACGGCAAAAACGGAAACAGCGGCGTACACAAAAATCCACAAAATATTTTCTACCACAACGGGCGCATTTATGAAACGCTGGAATGGGGAGCATGGGCTAATAAAGAATACTGTCACGCAGCAATGGTTATGTCCTGTGACGAAAATGACGATCTATTGCGCCCGGAAAATTGGAGCTTTTCTGAGCCGTGCACATTCTCCCAATTTGATCCGTGCTTGGAGGACCTCCCCAATACAACGATGACGATTGAAGGCACGCTAACCCTTTCTCCGGACGGAAGACTTCTAAACATCATGCGATTCGGAAAATATCATCACGCACTCGCCTATGAAGTAAACGTTTTGGATCATGATGCCCCCCTGATGTTTTCACATTGTATTCGCTTCCCCGCCAACTACTCTAAATTTATGATCAAATACGATGACATTTCGCGCCGCTACTATTCCGTTGGAACCATGGCATACGATCCCGATAACGTTTCAACACGTGATTATCTCGCTCTCCTGGTTTCGCACGATTTAGAGCATTGGGAAATTGCACGCAAACTCTATGATTATCGCGGAATCGACACCGCGCATATTGGATTTCAGTACGTGGATTTTGAATTTGACAATGAGGATATCATATATTTGTGCCGCACCGCCATCAACGGCGCGCATAATTATCACGATAGTAACTATTCAACGTTTCATCGCATTAAAAACTTCCGTGCTATATAAAGCTTCTTCAAAAAGTCACGAACGATGTGACAACCTGTATTAACAAATTTTTCGCAAAACGAAAAAAGGGGCTGTCTCATTAAGAATCCAATAAAATCAAGGCAAAAAAGAGAAAAATGCAGTAAGATCTATAATCTTGGCGGATTCTTAATGAGAACACACCGGGGGCGAACGGATTTAGAGGAGAAATCTTCGGATGACGAGCGAGAGGTGTACAAGGGTACACCGAGCGAGGAAACGGCGATGCTCTTTGCACGCACAAGCGCGATTGCGCTTTGCACGATGTGCTTTGTTGCGACTTTGTCGCAACGCGTGCAGAGCAATCTTCGCATTTGCACTGATGAGCAAGCTCCTCGATGCAAATTGCTTGATTATAGAAAAAACGAATTCAAACGGAGAAAACCGTAGGTTTTCAACCTCGATACCATTGAAATACCTATATAACAAAAGTGGAGGCACTATTGATATGCACCCCAAAAGTTAGACACTTTTGGAGGTGCATATTTTTATGGGTAAAACAGGGAAAAAATACAAAAACTACTCGCCAGAATTCAAAATTCGTGTTATAATGGATATGCGAGAACACCATATGAGTTATTGCGAAACGGTGAGAAAGTATGGTTTAGGATCTGTACAGACGGGAGCAGCATTCACTACATTACACAGGTGGGAACGCATATTTTTGGAAGAAGGAGCC
>JAZOPW010000262.1:0-2058 GCA_045655785.1 Eubacteriales bacterium | reverse complement strand
CGTTTGTACCACACCACATCATCTTGTTTTGTACTTCAGGTTCGTTCCAAATCTCCCAATAGCGGATTTGGTAGTGGAATCCGTTTGCCCATCCCTCTGTATAATGGCGGATGATATGTTCGCAGATCCGCGCCCATTTTTGAGAGTCCTTTGGCGGATACGTGTGATATGGCTTGATATATGCTTGGTTTTCGATGGTGATACCCAGTCGGTAATATGGCTCGACTCCGGCATCTATCAAGGCTTTTATCAAATGATCGGTAAAAGTAAAATCATAACTTTTGGGATCATACTCATCGGCGTCAAAATTTCGAAAGATATTGGGAATATCCACAAATCTTCCTCCGCCAAATGCACCTCCGACATCGTGTAATCGGGAAAAGGGAATACCCGCTTCTGTAATATAATGGAAATATTCGGTTAAGTCTTTGCCGCCGATAGGAGGCTGACCTCCACCGTGCATGGGCTTAATCGGCTTTATTTTTTTAGAGGTATCGATTGTTATGGTTGCCATGATTGATTCATACTCCTTTTTTGTTTGTTCTTAATGGTGGTTTCTTGTTCCTCGGGGAAGATGAAAACCGGGGAAGGAATAAGAGCGCAAGTACCATTGTCAATGCAGCGCTGCATGTGAACAGGAGCTGCTGTGGATAGACAGGGATACCGAACAATTTGTTTTGATGATTCTCAATAAAGTTGACAAACGATGATGCCAAAAGCGTGGTCAGAAAGCCCACGATGCCGCTGATTGCCGCCTTGGTCCCAAGAATATAACGACGATTTTCACGAGACACATAATCAAAGCAAAGATTGGTTTTGGCAGAATTGCTACCCCCAAGAGAGAATGCATGGCAAAGTGAGAAAAGCGGATATAGAACCTGCGCGTTTTTGGGAGTGGCGAGGGCAAAGATCACATATCCAACCGACAAAACCGTCATACAGACACGCAGCATATAGCACCAGGATTTTTTGTCTGCCATTCTGCCAAGAAAGCGTGAGATCAGCGCACGGAAGCAGGCGTGTAGAATCGCGACAAAGGTGATATAAGTGTAGGAGAAGCCAAAGGTTTGGGTCAGATAAACGGGATAAAAGAAGAGAGAGACCTGACTGATCTCAAACAATGCGTCAAACACCATGACCCTGCGCAAGGGGGCGTTGCCGAACAGTATATGCAGAATGTCGCCCATCTTCTTTGGCGGGAGATCGACCGCAGGCTTCGCTTCCCGAATTGAGATCATGAGGAAGAAATGCGACAGAGAAAGCACCGATACCGTTGCGGCAAAGATAAAAAAACAAGCTTTCATATTTCCCTTGGCGCGGAAGTGGTCCAACAAAATGCCCGCGCACTGTGAAAAGATCATACCGCTAATGAGGGAGACGATCTCCTTGTTTGCCGTAAACACGCCGCGCTTGTTGTCTTCTACCAGTGCCATATGCCAACTGACACGCGAGGGGGTGAGGTAATGCTGACAGGAGTATGCAATCAACAAAAGAAAAATGAAAATTGCAACACGGATACCTTGTGAGACCTGTATTTGCGGAACGCAATACAGAAGTGCAAACAGAAGTTGATTGATGAGGTTGAGTACACAGACCCATCGTTTACAGGGATAGGTTTTGCGGACTCCGAATACTGCAAGAAGTTGAACACTGCATGCGAGCGAGGTGATTGCCCCGATTATGCCTTGCAAGGATGCCGCAACCTGCATTTCATTCAGAATTGCGTTGAGAAAGGTGGTTGTAACGCAAATCGAGATGAAATACTCTACCGCCGCTTCTATGATTATCAGCACGCGACTACGCCGATAAGCAGAAAAGAAATTTTCGGACATGTACAAAATCCTTTCTTTGGAATGAAGGTATTGTAGCATGGCTGTGGGAAAAAGTCAATCGCTTTTGTACAGAAAAAGTTTCTGCTTTTTCTTTCTTGACTCCAAGGCTTGTATATGGTATAATGAATCTAACGCATAAACGGGTGGTGAAATCGGAATTTATGACACTGAGTAAATTGGCTCGCTTGGCAAACGTGTCAGTATCCGTGGTGTCCAAAGCCTTTTC
>JAZOPW010000261.1:0-12753 GCA_045655785.1 Eubacteriales bacterium | reverse complement strand
CTGTTTACGTCAAAGGGAGTGATATATTTGATTTCTGCGGTTACGGAATCGTCAAGCTGACCTGCAATACCGTCCAGACCGTCGCAACCGAAGATCGGAACGTTAAAGCTTTCCTGTGCAGCTTTCTTTGCTACCAGACCCGCCTCGGTGTAGTAGAAGGGCAGGAAGAGCACGTCGCAGCCTGCGGTCTTCAAGCCGCCAACCTGCGTCGAGAAGTCCTTGTTGTTTTCCTTGTCAAAGGTGTAAACAACGTAGTCGGTATTCTTGGTCTTATTCAGAGCAGTCATCTTTTCCTCGAATGCCGCATAGATACCCGAAGAATAAGGATCACTGGTATCATAGATGACACCGATCTTGCTGTAGGTCTTTACCAGCTCCTCAGCCGCGATGGTTCCCTGCTGGGGGTCGCCGAAGCAAACGCGGAAGCCGTGGTCGCCAACACCGATAACGTCGGAAGCGGATGCGGAGGGGGTCATGAAGAGAACGTTCTCTTCCTTTGCAGCCTCTGCAAATGCCTTTGCCGAGCCGGAGGTCACGCTGCCGATGGAAATCTGCATACCTGCCTCATAGAGAGACGCAAAGTGTGTGGTAGCCTTTTCAGCGGTAGCTTCGTCATTCTTCATCTCGAAGGAGAAGAGTACGCCGTTCAGACCGCCTGCCTTGTTGATCTCCTCAATGGCAAGAGCGGCACCGTTCTGTACGGACTGACCGTAGGATGCTGCGTCACCCGTAAGAGGGCCTGTTGCACCGATCACATAGGTGGTGTTGTTTTCGGTATAGCCTGCGGAATTGCCACAGGAGATCATTCCCATAGCGCAGAAAACCAATGCGAAAACGAGACATGCGATTTTGGTAAACTGTTTCATTTCGTTTTACCTCTTTCTGAAATTTTATTTTTAAATCCCTTGGGATATAAAAACCGAAAAAACTTTCATCTTTTTCTTAATATTTTATCGCAAATATTTTATTTTGTCAACCAATTTTTTTTACATAATTTTATGATTTTGAAAGCATCAACTGTTATACATGCACAAAAAACGCCCCTATTTGGATAAAAAAACGCAAATACGAAATCGATTCAACCAACATGTTACATAAATTTTACACAAAATAATGTCAAAAAACTTTGACTTTATGATAGAACTATGATATAATAATCTCTGCATATGAAAAAAGTGTAATCGACAGCATACATAAAGAAAGGAATATTTATTCATGATATTCGGAAAACATATCAACCGCTACTATCTGCGCTATGCACATATGCTTCTGTTGGGATTGCTTGCGCTGACCGCGGTGGATTATTTTCAGCTCAAGATTCCCGAGCTTTATCGGATGGTCGTCAACGGAATGAATGACGGCTACGTCACACTCAACGGGGAGCAGGTCGCATTTGATATGGACTTTTTGCTCGATCGCATCTGTCTGCCGCTCATCGTCATCATCCTTGCTATGGCACTGGGACGCTTTTTGTGGCGTATCTGCTTTTTCGGAGCAGGTATCAGGGTGGAGACCGATCTGCGCAACAGGATGTTCGATCATTGCAAGAATCTCTCACGTCAGTACTATCAGGTCAATAAGGTCGGAAACCTCATGTCACTCTTTACCAATGACCTCGAAACCGTGCAGGATTGCTTCGGATCCGGAATTCTGATGTTTTTTGATGCTGCCTTCCTCGGTCTTCTTGCCGTGGTCAAAATGGCACATATGGATCCCCTTCTGACCCTGCTTTCGATGATCCCCATGATCTTTTTATTACTCTCGTCCTCGATCATCGGACAATCCATGATGAAAAAATGGGATGTGCGTCAGGCAGCATTCTCGGAGCTTTCGGATTTCTCACAGGAGAGCTTCTCGGGCATTGCCGTGATCAAGGCGTTCGTCAAGGAAGCCAAGGAGTTGATGGCATTCAAAAAACTGAACGTCAAGAACGAGGACGCGAACATCGACTATACCAAGGCATCTACCCTATTGCGTATTTTCGTCACCCTGTTCGTCGAATCGGTGGTCTGCGTGATCCTCGGATACGGCGGTTATCTCGTTTGGAAGGGCGACTTCAATGCAGGTCAGCTGGTGGAATTCATCGGATATTTCACCACGGTGGTATGGCCTGTGATGGCAGTTTCCGAGCTGATCGAAATGTCCTCGCGCGGAAAGGCGTCACTGAAACGCATCAGCGAGCTGCTGGACGCCAAGCAAGACGTATTTGACGCGCCCGATGTAAAACCGATCGACCGCATCAACGGAACGATCGAGTTTAAAAACCTCACCTTCCGCTATCCCGACGGCGAATTTGACGCGCTTTCCAACGTCTCCTTCACCATCCACGCAGGAGAAAACGTGGGGCTTGTCGGCAAAACGGGCGCGGGAAAGACCACGATCGTGAACCTGATCCTGCGTACATACAATGTTCCCGATGGCACGGTGTTCGTGGACGGACACGACGTCAACCGTATTCCGATCCGCCAAGTACGCGCGGCGTCGGCATATGTTCCGCAGGATAACTTCCTGTTCAGCGACACCATCGCCAATAACATCGCGTTCGGTGTGGATGAGGTAGACTCCAATGCGGTCGAGCAGGCAGCCATCCTTTCCGACGTTCACGGAAACATTATGGAATTCGGTGAGCAATATCAGACCGTCCTGGGAGAGCGCGGCGTAACCGTTTCGGGCGGACAAAAGCAACGCATCTCAATTGCGCGCGCACTGATGAAGAACGCACCGATCCTGATTCTGGACGATTCTGTCTCGGCGGTCGATACCAAAACCGAGAAGGTCATTCTGGAAAACCTGAAGAAAAGCCGTGCAGGACGCACGACCATCCTGATCGCGCACCGCATTTCAACCATTGAGCGCATGGACAAAATCGTTTTCATCGATGACGGGCGTGTCGTTGCCGTTGGAAAGCATGAGGAGCTGTATTCCGATTGTCCCGATTACCGCCGTATGGTCGATCTGCAAAAGTTGGAGGACGAAGGAGGTGAGGGACGTGCGTGAATTTTATCCTATTTTGATTCTTGGCGCCATCATAGGCACCCTGTCGCTCTGTTTTATCGTGGCGTACGCCACCATGAAAAACAAAAAAGAAGCCATTGGCTTTGACCGAAATATGAAGGACGGTGAGATCGTACGCAGATTGCTGAAGTACGCGAAGCCACATTGGAAAATCTTTCTGTTGGTCGGAATTGTCATGCTGATCTCGATCGCGTATGACATCATCGCGCCCCTTTTGGTGGGTACGATCGAGGAGACCGTAAAGGAGGACTTTACACTTTCCACGCTCTACACTTACGTGGCGATCTATGCGGGCATCCTTGCCGTCTCGCTGGTCTCGACCTACATCCAAGCCATTGTACTGCAAAAGATCGGGCAGAAGATCCTTTCATCGATTCGAGAGGATCTGTTCCGCCACATTGAATCGCTGTCGCATGAGCAGCTCAATCAGATCCCCGTGGGTAAATTGGTGACACGTGTGACCAATGACACCAACGCCATCTCGATGCTGTTTACCAATATTCTTGTTACCCTACTCAAAAACTGCTTCGTCATCGTCGGCGTATTGGTTGCCATGCTCTGCCTCAATTATCAGCTGACTCTGATGGTGCTGTGCTTTGTTCCCTTCATCGTTCTGTTCAGTGTCATCTTCCGCAAATTCTCACGGCGTGCCTACCGAAAAGTCAAGGACGGCACCACCGATATCAACACCTATCTTTCCGAAAACCTTTCGGGCATCAAGATCACGCAGATCTTCAACCGTGAGGAACAAAAAATGCGCGATTTCACCGAAAAGAGCGTCAGCCTCGGAAAAGCAAAGCGCAATCAGATCTTTGTGTTCGGCATTTTCCGTCCCGTGGTCTATATGCTGTACATCTCCTCGGTCCTCTGCCTGCTCTACCTTGGCGGAAGGGGCTATATCAAGGATACGGTCTTCCTCGGACAAGCCCTGACAAGCGGCACCGTCGTCACCTTTTATATGTACATCTCGAAGTTTTTCAACCCCATTCAAAGCCTTGCCGAGCAATTCAATTGGCTCCAATCGGCGTTTGCGTCAGCCGAAAAGATCTTTACGGTGTTTGATATGCAGCCCGTTGTGGTCGATGAGCCCGACGCAATCGAGCTTGATGGGATCCGCGGAGAGATCGAATTCCGTGACGTGTGGTTCTCGTACGTTCCCGACGAATGGGTTCTCAAGGGCGTTTCCTTCCATATCAACCCAAAGGAGACCGTCGCCTTTGTCGGCTCCACGGGCTCGGGAAAATCCACCATTCTCTCTCTCATCTGCCGCAACTATGACATTCAGAGGGGCGAGATCCTGATCGACGGCATCAACATCAAAAGGATCAAGATTGCTTCCCTGCGCCGTCATTTTGGGCAGATGCTGCAGGACGTGTTCCTGTTTTCGGGAACCATCCGCTCCAATATCGTACTGCGTAAGGAGGGCATTTCGGATGACGAGATCATGGATGCCTGCCGTTACGTCAACGCCGATTCCTTTATCAACAAGCTGGACGGCGGCTTGGATGAGACCGTACGCGAGCGTGGAAACAACTTCTCCGCGGGTCAACGTCAGTTGCTTTCCTTTGCGCGCACTATCATCCACAAACCCTCCGTGATGATCCTCGATGAAGCCACCGCAAACATCGACACCGAGACCGAGCTTCTGATTCAGGATTCACTCGAAAAAATGATGAATATCGGCACCATGCTGATCGTGGCACACCGTCTGTCTACCATTCAGCATGCCGATAATATCATTCTGCTCTCTCACGGTAAGATCATTGAGCAAGGCACGCATCAGGAGCTGTTACGTCAAAAGGGACGCTACTATCAGCTCTATACCCTGCAATATCACAAGCAACAGCTGCAAAAGAAGGACTGATCGGTCACGTTCTATCTGCTCAAAAAAAGAATCAAACGCAAAACTTACGGCGACACTGTATTTTAGGATACGGTGTCGCCCCTGTTTTATGAATCACGCACTTCACTTTTACGGTTTTTCGTTTGTTTTTTGCTTATTTTTCCAAAAAGCGGTTGCTTTTTGTATCAATATATGATATAATATCCTCTGTATGCGATCAAATCGTACAAGGAGGATCACGGATTTGAATCAAAAGACCGTTGCCATTTTGTTGGCAACCTATAATCCACCCGAAAATTGGCTTTGTGAGCTGTTGGATTCCCTGAATCAACAAACCTATCCGTCACTCCGCCTTTACGTGCGTGACGATGCCTCGACCTCTATGCCGCTCTCGCGCTTGGAGGAGCTTCTGCAGGCACATATCACGCGTTTTCCCTTTGAATTGCACCGCAATGAAGCCAACATGGGGTCAACCGATACCTTTGGCGCTTTGGTCCAGGACTGCAACGAGCCCTATATCGCCTTCTGCGATCAGGACGATGTCTGGCATCCCGATAAGATCGAAAACACCTTTCGTCTGCTGACCGAAAGTCCTCTGCATCCCACCGTTGTATGCACCAACGTCAGCATTATGGACGGAGACGGCAACCGGATCGCACCGAGTATCGACGTACACCGCCGCCGCCACGTATTTTTACGCGGCACGGGTCTTGCTCCACAGCTCATTTACCGCAACTTTGCGCTCGGATGCACCATGCTCGCAGAACGCGAGCGCATCCGCTCCTATCTTCCCTTCCCCAAGGAATTGGTACATGACCATTATATCCTCTTCCGCGCGGCAACCGAGGGCGCGATCGATTTTCTTGCCGAGCCGCAAATGCGCTATCGCGTATACGGTGGCAATCAAACGGGCGTGATGACGGGGGTCAACAGCAAAGAGGACTATCTGAAGCGTCGGATCCTCGTATTTGACGAACGGGTCAGATGCCTTTCCGAATACGCAAGCCTTGACGAATTGCAGGCGGCAAAGGCATGGAGTGAAGCGCGAATCGCCAACTTCCACCGCAAAAAGGGCGGCTTTGGCAGGCTTTGGCGCTTGCGCAAGCTCAATTTCGTTACCTCGCTCTTTGAGCTGATCGCTCTGCGTCTCCCCTTACCACTGTTCCGCTTTGCCATCCGATTGGTACAAAAGGGCGCGCTTTAAGGCAACACGTAATCAAAATAACCCGAAAGGATTTGTTTATGAAAATTCTCGTTACAGGTGCAAAAGGACAATTGGGATACGACGTTTGCCGTATCTTAACAGCACGCGGCATCGAACATATCGGCACCGACCTCGGGGATTTTGACATCACCGACCGTCAAGCCACGCTGGATTTCATCACAACCTATTGCCCCGATGCAGTGATCCATTGCTCGGGCTATACTGCCGTGGACAAAGCCCAGGATGAGGAAGACGTTTGCTTTGCCGTCAATGCAGACGGTACGCAGCACGTTGCCGAAGCTACCGCCGCGGTCGGTGCCAAAATGATGTATATTTCAACCGACTACGTCTTTGACGGCACAGGATCTCAATTTCATCAACCCGACGACCCGACCGCTCCGCTTTCGGTTTACGGCAAATCCAAGCTGATGGGTGAGAAGCACGTAACCGAAATTCTGCAAAATTACTTTATCGTGCGGATCTCCTGGCTGTTCGGGATCAACGGAAGCAACTTTGTCAATACCATGCTCAGGCTTTCCGAAACAAGAGACGAATTGAACGTCGTGAACGATCAGATCGGCTCTCCCACTTATTCCTATGACCTCGCACGTCTGTTGTGCGACATGATTGTGACCGAGAAATACGGCACCTATCACGCCACAAACGAGGGCATCTGCTCTTGGGCAGAGCTTGCATCCCAAACCATGCTGTTAAGCGGTAACGCGATGCGCATTAACCCCATCCCGTCAAGTGAATATCCCACAAAAGCCAAGCGTCCGCTCAACTCGCGTCTGAGCAAGGAAAAGTTGACTGAGGCAGGATTTTTCCGTCTGCCCGATTGGAAGGACGCCCTCGCACGTTATCTGGAGGAGCGGAAGGAGCGCGGCTTATGACGCACGTATTGCAGATCAGCCGCCTGCTCATCCCCTCGGTGCGGCTTTGCGGCTATGAGCAATTCACACGTATGCAACAAAAGGGGAAGATCGAATTCCGTTATGCCCCCGTGACCGCACTCACACCCGCGCTTTTGGGGTGGGCGGACGTGATCGAATTCGTCAGATCCGACTCTGCCGCCGAGCTGTTGTGTGCCAAGGCATGCCGCAAGGCGGGCAAATACCTGATCTACGCCTTGGATGATGACCTGTTGGGAATTCCCGATGGGCTTTCAAGCTCCGAATATTATCACCGCGAATCGGTTCAGAAAAATATCCGCGCCATCATGCAGGAGTGTCATTGCTTTCTCTCCCCCTCGGCGCACCTGCGCGAAAAATACGGCAAGGGCTTTGATTTGGTCGGTATGATAGAAGAGCCCTCACTGTTTGAATCGGCTCCGCAAAAAAAGAACGATGGCATTGTGCGCATCGGATTTGCGGGATCGGTAGACCGCACGGGGGATATTAATGAAATTTTGGCAAACTGCGTCAGGCGTTTGCTTGCACAGTACAAAAATCGCATCACCGTAGAATTTTTCGGTGCCAAGCCGAGCTTTGCCGACGAGCTGGGACTTCGCCATATCCCCTATTGCGACTCCTATGAGCAATATCAGCGTACCATGCAGGAGCTTTGCTGGGACATCGGACTTGCCCCCATGCCCGATACCGAATTCCATCGCGGAAAGCACTATAACAAATTCATCGAATACGCCGCCTGCGGAATCGTGGGCGTTTACTCGGACCTGCTCCCTTATCGCGGTGCCGTGGAGCATGAGGTCAGCGGAATGCTTTGTCAAAACGACGGTGAAAGCTTCTATCACGCGATCAGCCGTCTGATCGAAGACAAGGCGTTGCTGTCCGATATGCGTCAAGCCGTCATTGCGCTGGCACACACACGCTTTTCGCTCGACGCCGTAACCGAGGCTCTTGAAAAAGAGCTTGGAGATGTCCTGACGACCGTAACCGATCGCGCCCCCATGCCGTGTGCAAAAAAATTGCGCTTTGTCGATCTTTGTGAGCGCTTGCGCGAGGGGATCCGACAGGACGGTCCCGTGAAATTCATTGCAAAGAAACTGAAAAAGCTATTGCGAAAATAAGAAAAGACCGAAAGGAATTATTATGAAAAACAGAGCCGCACGGATCTGTGCCATTACCTTTGCCGCCTTTCTTTTGTTGGGTGTGGCATTTTATTTCATTGCGGGCGACAGCCTGCACTTTACCAACGCCCATACCGAAACCGTAACACAGAAGGCAACCCTGGGGGAGATCACCAAGGGAGAGGTCGTTTCCCAGACCTTCCAATGTCGCTACGATGACCTCAACAGCCTGACCGTGATTGTCAACACCATGGCGCGTCAGAATTCCGACGTCATCATAGCCGAGCTATTGGACGGGGACGGTAACGTGTTGCGCATCGTGGGCTTGCGCACCTCGGACATGAAGGACAACGCGCACCACACCATTCCTTTTGAAGATCCTGTCCGCGACGTCAAGGGAAAAAGGCTGACCCTACGTCTGACCAGCGAGGCAGGCACGAAAAAGAACTGCGTATCCTTCTTCTACGGAAACACCATTGAGGTCGATACAGGACGGATCACGATCCCCTCGGAGGTTCGCGACACCGATGCCCTCCATCTCAACGGAGAGCGCATGGTAGACAGCGAGGGAAACCCCTGCTATCTGTGTATGACAGTCAGCGGTACCAATCATCATTGGTTTGGAGAATACTATTGGTTCATTTTCGGCGGTGCATCGCTTCTCCTGGCACTCTATCTCGTCCTTCTTCTCTACTGCCATCGCAAGGGCAAGAGGGAGCCGCTTCTTTCGGTGATCAAGTCGCTCTTCAAATATGCCTTCCTGATCCGTCAGCTTGTGGCGCGCGACTTCAAAACCAAATACAAAAGATCGGTGCTTGGAATGCTCTGGAGCTTTCTCAATCCGCTTCTGACCATGGGAATTCAATACGTGGTCTTCTCCACGCTCTTCAAATCCAGCATCCCCAACTTTGTTGTCTATCTGCTCAGCGGTATTGTATGCTTCAATTTCTTCAACGAAGCCACCAATATGTGCCTGATGAGTATCATCGGCAACGCCACGCTGATCAACAAGGTCTATATGCCCAAATTCATCTATCCCTTCTCGCGTACGCTGTCCTCGGGCATCAACCTGCTTCTCTCGCTGATTCCGCTTTTGCTCATGATGCTGGTCACGCGCACGCCCATGACCCCCGCAGTCCTGCTCCTTCCCTTCGCGCTTCTGATGCTCTTTATGGTCAGCTACGGCGTGGGACTGATCCTTGCCAGCATGATGGTATTCTTCCGCGACACGCAATTCCTCTGGGGTATTTTCTCGATGCTTTTGATGTATCTGACCCCGATCTTCTATCCCGAAACCATCATTCCCACCCGCTTTTTGCCCGTATACAGACTCAACCCCCTGTATCAGGTCATCACCTTTATCCGCACACTCTTGATCGACGGCGTCTCCCCCGAGCCTGCGTCCTATCTCACCTGTCTTGTTGTCTGCCTGATTCCCTTCCTCATCGGAGTGCTGATCTTCCGCAAAAATCAGGACAAGTTCGTTCTTAACATTTGATTTTAAAGAAAGGATTCCACTTGAATCGTTATGATAAAAGCAAATCATATCACGGTCTGCTATCGAATGCCGCATGACAAGATCCAAAGCATCAAGGAATATTTGGTTGCCCTGATCAAGCGCAAGCTGCAATACGAGGAATTTTATGCCCTGCAGGATGTCAGCTTTGAGATCAAAAAGGGCGAGGTCGTGGGGATCGTCGGCAACAACGGTGCGGGGAAAAGCACCCTGCTCAAGGTCATTTCGGGAATTCTGAAGCCCACGAACGGAAGCGTGAGTCTTGAGGGCAACGTGGTACCGATGCTGGAGCTTGGCAGCGGCTTTGACTATGACCTGACAGGACGTGAAAACGTCTTTCTCAATGGCGCGATCCTTGGCTATTCCGAGTCCTTTCTCAAGGAAAAATACGACGAGATCGTTGCCTTTTCCGAGCTTGGAGAGTTCATCGACATCCCCGTGCGCAATTATTCCTCGGGCATGGTCATGCGTTTGGCGTTTTCGATCGCCTCGATGGTCAGCCCCGACATTCTGATCGTTGACGAGATCCTTGCCGTGGGAGATGCGGCATTCCAGGAAAAAAGCTATGCGCGCATGACCGATCTGATGAGCCAAGGCACCACGGTGCTTCTGGTTTCGCACAATCTGGAGCAGATCAGAAATCTGTGTGACCGTGTGATCTGGCTCGACCACGGAAAAATTGTGGCAGTTGGCGATACGCAGGAGATCTGCGACCGCTACAGAAACGCAAACTGACGCAACCGCATCAACAAATCGCAAGAAAGGAGCGTCCTCCATGCAACACGATGAAAAAAACGAAAGCCTACAGGAGAGCCTGTTGTCGCACGGCTTACAGGAGCGCTCCCTGCCCTACCGCTATATCGAATATTTACAAAGTCTCTTGAAAAAAGAACAAGAAGAAAGAGCATCCGATTCACACGCGCCCTTTCTTTCGGTCATTCTGCGCACCCAAGGCAAGCGCCCCAAAATGCTGACCGAGGCATTACAGTCCTTGGAAAAGCAGACCGACCAAAGCTTTGAAATTCTGCTGATCCTTCACAATGCCAATTCCGACGGCACACGCACGGTACATGAGATTGTGGAGGGACTTGACCCCGATTTCCGCAAAAAGATCGAAATTCAGACGCTGGTCGGCGGCACCCGAACCGCGCCCCTCAATCTTGGGGCATCATTGGCAAAGGGACACTTTTTCGCCATGCTGGACGATGATGATCTTGTATATGATAATTGGGTGGAGGTCTATCACACCGCCGCGCAAAAGCATCCTTGCCGAGTACTTCGCGCCTACGCGCACACGCAGGCATGGAAAGCAACCGCTACTGCCGACGGCACAACGCTTCTCTCCCCCGTATCCGATCCGCAAAGCAGCTACTGCGAGCCGTTTGATCTTGTTGCCCATCTCAAGGACAATCGCACCCCCATTTCCTGTGTGGCAATTCCGACCTTTTGCCACCGCAAGCTTGGGATTCTGTTTGATGAAGCACTGACCACCACCGAGGATTGGGACTACATCATGCGTTGTGTGCTGACGGTTGGAGTCTATGACACCGAATGCATCACCTTTCTTTACCGTCAATGGGAAAGCGGTGAAACCTCACGCACGCTTCACGAAAAAGAGGAATGGGACGCCAATCGCCGTGTCATTCTTCAAAAGCTGAACGCGATCCCGATCCTGACCACGCGAGAGGCACTGCTGCAAGCCGAGTCGGATTCCGTTACCTGTGCGCCGTCGCATCGACCTGTATTCAGCCTGACGGCACTCTGCAAAAGAACGGTGCAGTTGGTTGCGGAATGGGCAAAATTTTGCAAGCACAAGCGGGGCTATTTACGCACGCTGAATGCCTCCGAGCTGTTTGACGCGGATTGGTATTTGAAAAACAATCCCGACGTGCAAAAGGCAGGCACCCACCCTGCGTTGCATTATCTGACGCACGGCTGGCTTGAGGGACGCGACCCCTCGCCGCATTTTCACACCCTACGCTACCTGCGCCGCTACCCCGATGTCGCAAAGCAAGGGATCTGTCCACTTGTACACTACGAGCTGTACGGGAAAGCAGAACAAAGAGAGATCTGATAAAAAGAAGCACAGAAGGACGGTGGTAATATGGCAAAGAAAAAGAAGAAAAAAAACAGATATTCTCGCCATGGTGACATTATGGAATCCAAGCCTGTTGTATTTACAATGGCAATATTGGGAATTTTGATGGGTATTTTTTTTATTGTTTCGCAAAATGACAACAAACCGATCTCACGTTCAGAAGCCGTTGCATACTCGGGAACCTTTGAAAAATATGATATAACGGGCAAGAATTATCGTGAGATCTGTTTACAAGACGGTACCTCTTATTGGGTCTATCCGCACACCGAAACACAAGCCTTTCGAACGAAAATGAACTCACTAGAAAAGGGTACAAAGCTCTATATTTTAGTAAATCCCAACAATGATTATGTCGCAGAGATTAAAACCGATACCGAAGAACTGTTAAACTTTGAGATTTCACAAAAAGAGATTGATTCATATGACAACGGCTATATCGTACTTGGCATAGTTGCTTGTCTTGCCGGTGTCTTTTTGATCATTTATGAGATTGCTTCTATTTGTTACAAACGAAAAGAGGCGATACGACGAAGAGAAAAACGAAACAATCGTGTTGCCCAAACCAATGATAAGTCTTTGAGAGCCGCCGATCTTTCTGTAAAAAGCAGGATTTTATTGGAAGCAAGAGCAGATAACTATCAAATTTGTTATCGACGAGTAAAAAGTGTTAATGAGCTTGTAATCAATAATCTTGTCTATGATGAAAGAAAAGGACTTATAGAATTTGAGCATAAGCTTTTTGCGGTTATTGACGGACATACAATAGAAGCAGGCTATGATCAAGATGGCTACAGTTATATCCGCTTTGACAGAACCCGAATTGCTGAAAAAAAGAGATTTATATGACTGAATTTCTGTTTTTTGCATGTCACATATACAAACACAAGGCACCCCGATGCGTTTTGCATCGGGGTTCCTTCATGATATATAGTCTTTTGCTTACTCCAGCTCAAACGCGCCGGTGTAAAGCTGATAATACTGACCCTTCTCGGCAATCAGCTTTTCGTGACTTCCGCGCTCAATGATGCGACCGTGGTCAAGCACCATG
>JAZOPW010000260.1:0-3716 GCA_045655785.1 Eubacteriales bacterium | reverse complement strand
GGGAACCGACATCTGCGCGATCACGCTGTTATCTATATATTCGACAGCCGAATGCATTATGCTTTCACGATGCACCAAAACCTCGATTTGATCGGGACGGACTCCAAACAAATGTACCGCCTCGATCACTTCAAAGCCCTTGTTCATCAGCGTGGCACTGTCGATCGTGATCTTGGCTCCCATACTCCATGTCGGATGCGCCAAAGCACGCTCAACCGTTATGTCCTTTAATTCCTCCGACGTCATTCCATAGAAGGGACCGCCTGACGCCGTCAGCAAAATACGCTTGATTTCCTTTTTGCTGCCCGAACGCAGGCATTGAAAAATCGCGCTGTGTTCACTGTCAACAGGCAAAATCTCAATTCCCTTTTCATTTGCCAATTTCATCACAAAGTCACCCGCACAAACAAGGGATTCCTTGTTTGCCAAAGCCAGCTTCTTTCCCGCGGAAAGTGTGGCAAGCGTCGGCTTCAGACCTGCTTCACCGATCACCGAATTGACGACCACCTCGTCCGCATCATACTTCTCTGCGATCATCTCGCAGATGCCATCAACACCCGCATACACGCGAATATTGGTATCAGCAAGCTTTGTTTTCAACGCATTCGCCGCATCAGGATCTGCCATGGCACACGCCGCAACCTTTAACTGACGCGCCTGTTCTTCCACACGCTCGACGTTTCGGTTGGCACAAAGTGCATTCACCTGAATATGATTTTTGACAGCAACATCAATTGCCTGTTCACCGACAGATCCTGTGCTTCCCAGGATCGTCATGGAAGGATAGATATTTGTTTGCATCAGATCACCTCAAAAAAGTTAAAAAATGAGCAAAAGGAAACCAAAACAACGGCTACTGCAATCACAGAATCAAAGCGGTCCAGCATACCGCCGTGTCCGGGAAAGAGCTTTCCGTAGTCCTTGATCCCATAAGTACGTTTGATCACCGACATACAAAGATCTCCGATCTGCGAAACGATTGAAGCAAGTAAGCCGCCGATGATCAAAACCGTGTAATTGGCATGCAGATCGCTGATATGATTGATCACAGCACCGTATATCACCATGGCAAGCATACAGAACAGAATGCCGCCAATGCTTCCTTCAACCGTCTTTTTTGGACTGACGTCGGGAATCAGCTTGTGCTTTCCGCCGCGACCGAACAGCATTCCGCAAAAATAGGCAAAGGTATCGGTCACCCATGCACAGATAAAGACCGCCAAATAGACGTATTGTCCTCCGTATTCATAATCACGAAGAATCATGATCGCATTAAAGCCGGCAAGAATATAGAAAACCGTCATAAAGCAGGTGGCAACATCGGAAAGCTTATATTTTCCATGTGAAAATGTCAAGACGGCAAAATCATAGAGTGCCAATACCAGCAGCAGAACAAGCGTCACTTGTCTGATCAGCTCCAGGGATGCCGTATAGTGGATCAAAAAAGGAAAAGCGAGTGCAACGATATAAAGCGGGAGTGCCACTGCGCCGAATTTTTTGATGCCGATACAGGAGATCATTTCATATACGGCAATCAAGGAACAAAGTGCCATTGCGATCGGAAGTAAAACCGTATTGGAAAAGATCAGAACAGGAAGTAAAATACAGATCGCAACGATCGCGGTTATAATTCTTGTTTTCATTTTCTACCCTCACAAAAAATCATACCCCGCCATAACGGCGTTTTCTGGAATAGAATGCCGCAACGGCTTCATCAACATCGCGCGAAGAATAGTCGGGCCAAAGCACGTTTGTAAAATAGTATTCGGTATAAGCCGATTGCCAAAGCAAAAAGTTTGAGGTGCGAAGGTCTCCGCCTGTACGCACGATCAAATCGGGATCGGGACAGCAAGCCGTATAAATATTGGCACTGATGTCATCCTCGGTCACGTTGGTTTTGCCCTGCTTGATCAATTCGTTACAAGCATGCGCGATCTCCTCGCGGCCGCCATAATTGACGGCAATATTCAAGATAAAGGGCTTATGTGCCGTTTCACGGTCGATCTTGTCCATCTTTTTCCTCAGCTCCTCGGGGAAAATATCCAGGTTGCCGATGAAACTGAAATGGACGTTGTCATCCTCCATCTCAAGGAAGCATTCCTCGATATATTCGTCAAAGATCTTCATGATGGTATCGACCTCTTTTTGCGGCCGCTTCCAATTTTCGGTTGAGAAGGCATATACCGTCATATACTTCATTCCGATGCTTTCACAATAGCGACCGATCTTCTTAAAGGTCGCGGCACCGTGTGAATGTCCGAATTCTCTCGGCATACCTCTTTTTTGCGCCCATCTGCCGTTTCCGTCCATAATGAACGCAATATGCTGCAGACGATCGTCTACCTGTACTTTATCGGATGTTTTTTGCTTCTTTTTGAAAAACATTTCTGTCCAACTCCCTTATCAAATTACGTTCCGAAAAAGGCGGCTATGCTTGCCGCCTTTTCAAAATGCTTTGTATACTCAAATACGACAGTTTGTTTGAGCGATCAGAGCTTGAGGATTTCTTTTTCTTTCTTCGACGTGATGTCGTCGATGGTCTTAATGTAGCGGTCCGTGAGATCCTGTACGGATTTTTCACTCGCCTTCTGCTCGTCCTCGGTCATGAGTCCGTCCTTCTTTTGCTTTTTGATCTCGTCGTTTGCATCTCTGCGAATGTTACGAATGGCAACACGGGACTCCTCACCCATCTTTTGAATCTGTTTTGCCAAGCTCTTACGGTGCTCCTCGGTCAGAGGCGGGAACACAAGACGGATCACAGAGCCGTCATCTGCGGGCGTGATGCCGATGTCGGACGCGAGCAGAGCCTTTACCATGGGCTTGAGTGTGGAACGGTCATAGGGCGTGATCGTCAGGGTTTTAGGGTCGGTTACTGTAACGGATGCCATGTCTACAAGTCTTGTGGGGGCGCCGTAATATTCAAACATAACCTTGGAAACGATTGCGCTATTTGCTTGACTTGCGCGAATGGTGGAAAGATTGCTTTCGTAAGCGTTCACGCTTTTCTGCATTTTTTCTTCGGTGGGCTTAATGTTGAATTTCATGGTTTTACCTTGCCGATTGGGTACGGCTTTTCCCTTTCTATGTAATTTTCAAAAATTTTCTTTTCAATTGTGGATCGCGGTGCCAATAGCTTCGCCCATGACAACACGGTAAATATTTTCTGGGTCTGCCAAACCAAATGCATAGCCATTGATATTGTTATCCATACAGAAAATGGCAGATGTCATATCAAGTGCGCGCAAATTCTCATCCAGAATCTGACGATAGGTCACATCGGAATAACGCACCGCATTGGGATCCTTCTTCGGGTCCGCGCTGTAAATGGCATCAATATTTTTCGCCATCAGGATACAGTCGGCTTCAATTTCAGCCGCACGCAGAACTGCGGCGGTATCGGTGGAAAAGAAAGGAATTCCAAGTCCGCATCCGAACACAACAACCTTTCCCTCCTCCAAGGCGCGAATCGCGTCACTGGAATTATAGTGCTCTGCATATGCAGGCATCTCAACGGCGGTCATTACCACGGTATCCATACCCTCACGTACAAAGACATCCTGCAGGGCAAGCGAGTTGATCGCGGTTGCAAGCATGCCCATATGATCTGCACGGCAACGGTCCATACCGGTTCCCTGTCTTCCGCGCCAGATATTTCCCGCACCTACGATCACGCCGATCTGCACGCCTGCATCCACGCAACGCTTGATCTGCTTTGC
>JAZOPW010000259.1:0-3102 GCA_045655785.1 Eubacteriales bacterium | reverse complement strand
GGTAGAGCGCGGATGCCTGAAGAATTTTGATGCTTATATGGAGCAATACGGTATTGGCGGATACCGTACCGTGATCTACGATCGGAACACCTACGTTGCAAAGGGTGTGATCCGTCCCAAAGCCGATTTTGAGATCGTGCTGGATCCCGAGGGGCTTCATGCCAACGAGCATGGCGTTGAGCTAGTGATGAAGCAATTGCCCAAGGAGACCGAGGTTCTGATTGCGGTTGGCTCGGGTACGATCCATGACATTACGAGATACTGTGCGTATCAGACCAACGTGCCGTTTATTTCCTGTCCCACAGCTGCCAGCGTAGACGGATTTTGTTCCTCTGTTGCGGCAATGACCTGGGAGGGCGCCAAAAAGACACTTGTTGCGGTTGCCCCCAAGCTTGTCATTGCGGATCTTGACGTCATTTCCCAAGCACCCGTTTATCTTGCTAAGTCGGGCTTTGGAGATATTGTCGGAAAGTTTGTTGCACTTGCCGAGTGGAAGGTCGCGCACCTGTTGACAGGGGAATTCTTCTGTGAGCAGATTCACGACATGATGGCACAAGCCACACAGGCTGTAGTAGACAGCTCAAAGGGAATTGCCAAGGGAGACGTCGCATCTTATGAGCACCTGACCTACGGTCTGCTTTTGTCGGGGCTTGCCATGCAGCTGATGGGGAATTCACGTCCCGCATCGGGTGCCGAGCATCACATTTCGCATTTTATCGAAATGGCACCCGGAGGCCTTGGCGAGACCTCTGATGCCATGCACGGAGAAAAGGTTGGCGTTGCCACGATCCTTGTCAGCGAGGAATATCACCGTATGATCGCACAAATGCCCGCATGGCGCGATTACCGTCCGATCGAAGAGGACTACATATTCGGTATGTTTGGAGATGCTTTGACAAGACCTGTTATGGAAGAGAACAAGCATGACGCGGCAAATGGAATAACCGCTGATTTGATTCTGTCGCATTGGGGAGAGATCTGTGAATATCTGAAGACCATTCCCACCTCCGAGGAGCTGCTTGCACTTTATCGCGAGATCGGCGTTAAGGCAACCCTTTCAGACATCGGGATCAGCGAGGAGAAAAAGTCATTGCTGTTGGAATATTCCCCCTGTGTCCGTAACCGACTTACCCTGATGCGCCTGCGCCGCGCAAGCCTATAATCAAATAAAATGTAGGAAAGCACTTATGACATCCGCAGAAAACGGTGGATCATAAGTGCTTTTTCTATGTGCTTATGCCAGACATCCAAGCTCTCGGATCGCGTTTTGAGCGCAGATCAGAGCGGCATGCTCGCGTATGTAAAGACGTAATAGACTTGCGTTTTCAATGCTACCGTATTCCACGATGAAGTCAAGCTCCTCGGGAGTGGAGAATGGAGATGTGGAAAGCAGGGTCAAAAACAAAAAATATCCTCCTTTTTCGTCTCGATAAGCGGTGCTTTCACAGATGTACTCCATGCCGAGCAGGCGTTTGCAAACCTTCAGCAGATGACACAATGCCTCAAATCGGTATGCGCAATCCTTTCGAAAGCTACCCGATACCTTTTGAAATGGGCGGATCTGTGTGGCATTCTTTGTTGACGGCAAAAGGGAGGTCGAGGAGGAGCCTCGCTCCTTTTTTGGGTCATCATTTTGCAGATGGCTGATAAACATTTCGCATCCGCCGCCGCGAGAGGGAAAATATTGCACGGACAGGTGGTTATCATCTGCGTCAAAATCGGTCTGCTTACGAACCGCATCCAATAAAAGTCGGAATGAGCGGTGCATTTGCGCGCTGTCCTCTCCAAAGCTGTCGGCATTCAACTCAAATTGATACATATCGGTTTGCGTCAGCATAATTTTCAGTTTGCGGTCGCTGATTCGGATCAGTTCCATGCAAAAAGTCACTCCTTTCGGTGTTTTCAAGTTCTGTACGGAAAATCTCTTATTTATATTATAGCGGAATTTTGAAAAAATGGAACCCCTAAAAATATGGTAATTTTCATTGACGGGGGAAAGGATCTGTGATATACTATAAGAAAGCGATCAAACCGATACGGAGGATGCGAATGTTACAGGTAACAGATGTTCAAACGATGCGGCAGAGTGACGCCGAAACGATCCGACGCGGAACGTCGGGCAGGGAGTTGATGTGGCGTGCAGGGGAAGGGATCTTTCGCGCATATCCTTGGAAAGGACCTGTCGCGATCGTTTGCGGATGTGGAAACAATGCGGGCGACGGATACGTGTTGGCAATGCTTTTGCATCGTGAAAATATCCCTTGCAGGCTGATTCTGCTGGAGGATCGATTTTCACCCGACGGTGCCTATTATTATAAAAAATGCAAGGAAGTCGGAGTTCCGAGCGAGTTTTTTTCATCCGAAACGGACTTTTCCGAGGACGCCGAGATCGTGGATTGCATCTTCGGTACAGGCTTTTCGGGCAGTGTTGAGGGTGTTGCGCGAGAGGCAATTGAGCGGATCAATCAAAGCGGAAGAACCGTGATCTCGGTCGATATCAACAGCGGTCTTGATGGAAACAACGGACTTTCCGATTGTTGTGTCAGATCAGATCTGACGGTTTCTGTCGGCTTTTATCAGAACGGACATTTTTTGAATCACGCAAAGGACATGATCGGCAGGCTTGTGAACGTTGATATTGGAATCGACCTGTACGGGGAATGCGCTTATCTTTTGGAGTCCTGCGATGTCGCGCCGATCCTCAAGCCGCGCCTACAGGATTCCCACAAGGGAAGCTATGGATATGTTTCGATCATGGGGGGATGTACCGAATATGCGGGGGCTGTAAAGCTTGCCAATTTGAGCTGTGCCGCCTTGCGTTCGGGGTGCGGTGTGGCACAGCTGATCGTTCCCACGTCCTTGCAGACGGCGGTCGCGCCGTATCTGCTGGAAAGCACACTCGCTCTGCTGCCCGATGAGAACGGACACGTGCTGTATGATCCCGTTTTGCTTGATCGCGTGCTTGCCAAGCAAAAGGCGGTAGCGATCGGCATGGGATGGGGAAGCTCGCCCGAATATCACAGGATACTTGCGCATATTCTTCAGAACTATGCGATCTCCGTCGTGATCGATGCCGACGGACTCAATACTCTTGCGCAAATG
>JAZOPW010000258.1:0-4772 GCA_045655785.1 Eubacteriales bacterium | reverse complement strand
GTATCACCGAGGGTGACGTAACCTTTGCGGCTGCATCCAACGCGATCATCGTCGGCTTTAACGTGCGTCCCCATAAGAGCGCATTGGATTCTGCCGAGCGCCAAAACGTTGATGTTCGCACCTACCGCGTAATTTACGAGTGTATCGAGGAGATTCAGGCGGCAATGCGCGGTATGCTGGCTCCCAAGTTCCGTGAGAACCTGTTGGGTCATGCCGAGGTTCGTCAGACCATCCACGTTCCCAACGTCGGCACCATTGCGGGCTCTTATATCCAAGACGGTAAGATCACCCGTCAGTCGCAGATCCGCGTGGTCCGTGACGGCATCGTGATCTTCGAAGACAAGATCTCCTCGCTCAAGCGCTTCAAGGACGACGTCCGTGAGGTCGCAAGCGGCTACGAGTGCGGCGTGGGTCTCGAAAAGTTCAACGACATCAAGGTCGGCGACATCCTCGAAGCCTTTATCATGGAACAAATTCAACCTGAATAAGGGGACGCGGTTTTTTCGTGGAGAAACTTCTTGAAAGAAGTTTCCCCACACCCCTTCAAGAACTTTCCCCAAAAAGGTTATTTGCTAAAAGGGGAATGTTTGATCGCTTTAACCAAAAGTTGAGTATTTGCGGTTCTGCTTGCAGAATGCGGGTATTTAGCCCGCAAGCAAATACCGATAGCGACCTATCTTTGTTAGCACTCGCCTCATGGTCGCGATCTGACCGCTCCAAACGATAGTTTTTCCACGGCTTTCGCAACACAATATGTTTTTCCCGTAGGGCGGGGGCTTGTTCCCAGCGCTCTACCCCAAAAATTCTCCCCCAGAATTCATTTTCAAAAACCAAAAGAAAGGAGAGTGCGTTCGATGCAGCATGAAAAATCCTGCGGTGCATTGGTATTGCGTCACGGTGATGACGGCAAGACCTATATTCTGATGATCCGACACAAGGCAGGCGGACACCGCTCCTTTCCAAAGGGTCACATGGAGCGCGGAGAGACCGAGTATATGACCGCTGTGCGCGAGGTCTTTGAGGAGACCGCCGTACAGATTCGGATCGACACCGATTTCCGCGAGACCGTGCATTACAGACCTCTCCCCGGGGTATCCAAGGAGGTCGTTTATTTCCTGACCGAGACCACGCAAAGCGACATTCGTCCTCGCGAGGGCGAGATCGCACAGGTGGAATGGGTTCCCATTGAGGAAGCCGAGGCATCGCTGACGCACGAAAATGACAAGACCGTTTTCCGCTCCGCCATGAAAAAGCTCGGAAAAAGGATCCCCACCCCCAAGGGCTGAAAAACAATCTTCTTTTCAAAATCACTCCCGATCCCCTTTTTGCATATACTTGGAATACAGAAATCCGATGAAAGGGTGGGTCAGGCAATGAAAATGATCGTTTGGAAAGCCCCCGCGATTCTCTCTCCTCTTTTGCGTCGGCTATTTGCCAAGCGCGGCAGGGGCAGGCGCGAACGGCATGGATAGAGGTCGCACAGTCACACGACATATCAAAATATCTCACATAAAAAAAGAAAGGAAGTAAAACATCATGAGATACAAGATCAGACTTGACACAATGGCAGACGTAAACCGCTTTGTTGCAATGGCAACCAAATACCCCGGAAAGATCGCGCTGACCGACGGTGACAACTTTACCGTAAACGGAAAATCGCTCCTCGGTGCCATGTACACCTTTGAGTGGGATCAGATCTATTGCGAGACCGAAAAAGAGATCTACCACCTCATCAAGGACTTCCTTGTAGGAGACTCTCTCCCCGTCGAGGATTGACGTCAGTCACAGGAAAGAACAAAAGCACTTATGGGCTATATTTTTCACAGAATATAGTACCTACCGACAGGAAAAGGACAGAGAATGTTTTTACGCTCTCTGTCTTTTTCTTGAAAAAAGGAGATTTTTATGAGAAATAAAAATAATAAGCACCTTGGAATTGAAATCGATCCGGAGCTTCATTATAAGCTTCACTATATATCGAAGTATTACGGTCGCTCGGCGAACGGAGAAATACTTTATTTAATCAGACAGGAAATAAAAGCTTTTGAAAAAAGTGAGGGAGAAATCGAGATTCCCAAAGCACCAAAAACAAATTAAATTTTTGGGGTGGTATAAAAAGGCACTTATGGAGCGACTTGCCATGAGTGCCTTTGCGTTATTTTTGTCATTCGTTTTGTAGTCCTTAATAGAAAATTACTTTTGATATGAACTCCACACGAACAGGCGTGTCATTTCCGAGAAAATTTACATTCCCGCAAAATCCACTGTTGAAATTTTGCGAGAACTGTGGTATGATATGGGTAAGAAAAAGTCTTCGGAGGAAGAAAGCATGAAATACAGAACCGAGCATGATTCGATGGGCGAGGTGCAGGTACCTGCCGACCGTTATTGGGGTGCGCAGACCGAGCGCAGTCGCAACAACTTCCGCATCGGAACGGGCTGTGAGCCGATGCCACTTGAGATCATCCGCGCGTTCGGCATCTTGAAAAAAGCGGCGGCACAAGCCAACCGCAGTCTGCGTCCCGACAAAATGACCGACGAAAAATGCCGAACCATCTCTGCCGTTTGCAATGAGATCACGGACGGAGCCCTTGACGCGCATTTTCCGCTTGTCGTCTGGCAAACAGGCTCGGGAACACAATCGAATATGAACGTCAACGAGGTGATTGCCAATCGCGGAAACGAGCTGGTGGGCAAGGGACTTTTGCATCCAAACGATGACGCCAATATGTCGCAATCCTCCAACGATACCTTCCCCACCGCCATGCATATCTCGGCGGTGCTGGCGATCCGTGAAAACGTCATCCCCGCAATCGAGGAGCTGACCGAAACGCTTTGCCGTCTGGAGCGTGAGAACGCCGACGTGATCAAGAGCGGACGCACCCACCTGCAGGACGCGACGCCGATTCGCTTCTCGCAGGAGATCTCGGGCTGGCGCGCGTCTCTGGAAAAGGATCGCAAAATGCTGCTGCAGGCAGCCGAGGAGCTGAGCGAGCTGGCGCTTGGCGGCACTGCTGTCGGAACGGGTCTGAACGCGCCCGAGGGCTTTGACAGTCTGGTTGCCGATCGCGTGTCGGAGCTGACAGGCTTCTCCTTCCGCACCGCAGAGAACAAATTCCACGCGCTGACCTCCAAGGACGAGCTGGTCATGGCGCACGGTGCGCTCAAGGCTCTGGCGGCGGATCTGATGAAGCTTGCAAACGACGTCCGCTGGTTGGCGTCGGGACCGCGCTGCGGACTTGGGGAGATCTTCATTCCCGAGAACGAGCCGGGCTCATCGATCATGCCGGGAAAGGTCAATCCCACACAATGCGAGGCGGTCACGATGGTAGCGGTACAGGTGATGGGAAATGACACTGCCGTGGGCATTGCCGCATCACAGGGCAATTTTGAGTTGAACGTCTTCATGCCCGTTTGTGCCTACAATTTCCTGCAATCAGCGCGTCTGCTTGCCGATGCAATGCGCTCCTTCAACCGCAATTGCGCGGTCGGTATTCTTCCCAACCGCGAGAGAATGCGCGAGAACCTGGAGCGGTCGCTGATGCTGGTCACGGCACTCAATCCTTACATCGGATACGAGAACGCGGCAAAGACCGCAAAGCTGGCATACAGCGAGGGCATCACGCTCAAGGAAGCCTGCGTCCGTCTCGGCTTTCTGACCCCCGATCGCTTCGACGAGGTCTTTCATCCCGAACAGATGGTTTGAAACGGCTTGAAATTTGAAATAGCTTAAAATGGTTTGGATTTGCAAAACACGTGTTTGAAAACACGCGTGTGAAGGGCTAACAGACCTCATAACAACCTCACCCACGCCGACATTTTGTCAACGTGGGCGAGGTTTTTCATTTTTGTTTTTCTGTTTTTTGTTTGCGGCCTGCCTACACACCAAGGACGCATTTTTGAAAAAGCGTCCGCTTTTTCTATTGACAGGCTTGTCGTTCGATATTATAATATAGGTAACTACTGATTTTAACGTAAAAAAGGAGCCATTCAACGTGTTAAGCTTTCGAAATAAAAAATTCTATCTCAACGGAGAGGAGCTTGTGATCCGTAGCGGTTCACTCCACTATTTCCGCGCGCTCCCTGCTTACTGGGAAAGCCTGCTGAAAAAATTCCGTGCCGCAGGACTCAACTGCGTAGAAACCTACTGTGCGTGGAATCTGCATGAGCCCGAGCCGGGTCGCTTTGACTTTACGGGCAACGCCGATATCCGCCGCTTTTTGGAGACCGCTGCCGGGCTTGACTTAAAAGTCATCGTCCGTCCCGGGCCCTTTATTTGCGCGGAATGGGAAAACGGCGGACTCCCCGCTTGGCTTCTGAAGGATCCATCGATCCGTCTGCGCGTCAACCATGAGGGTTACATGAGCTGCATCAAGCGCTATTATCATGAGCTGTTTGCGGTCCTGCGCCCCTATCTGGAGGTCAACGGCGGACCGATCATCGCCATGGCGATTGAAAATGAATACGGCTCCTTTGGTGATGACTTCTCCTATCTTTCCTCGCTGGAGACGATCTACCGTGAGGAAGGGATGGACTGCCTCTATTTTTCCGCCGACGGCGAGACCGAGGTCTACCTTTGCACGGGAAGCCTGCCGCACATTCTCAAGGCAGTGGACTTTACCTATCAGGATGGAAGGTCGATTGCCGACCGCTTTGCCCCCTCAAACAAATATCTCAACGGCGAAGCTCCCAATTTTGTTGTGGAATATTGGGCGGGTCAGCATAGTCACTGGGGCAGACCCTTCCGCGAGCGAGACGATGAGCAGATGCGT
>JAZOPW010000257.1:0-5789 GCA_045655785.1 Eubacteriales bacterium | reverse complement strand
TAGTCGGCGCGCCACATATTCAGGATCTCACCCGTTGGGGTCAGGACTCCGCAGATCATTTTTGAGCCGCCGATATCCACGGCAAAGATGTTTTTCTCCATTCCAATACCTCGCTTTGAAATTGGTCAAGTGTGTAGCGTGACGGTCGAGCTTGCGCTCGCATAGAGCTTCCGTCCGTCATATGAAACCAAAATCATATTTAGGATACCAAAAAAAGTGCTTTTTTTCTATTCGTTTTCGGCTGAAAAAATTTATTTTTTGGCTAAACGGCTTGCATTTGGTGATTCGATATGATATACTGTTGTCAAGAAATATCGATTGGAGACATTGGATATGCTCGACTGTTATCTCGACTGTACACACCGCGTCAGGCACACCCTGCCGTTCTGTACGCCCATACAGATACATGATTTTGTGGAATTAACCTATTTTATATCAGGAAAGGGTAGCACGAAGATCGGAGAGAAGGTCTACCCCTACAAAAAGAAGACGTTTGCGGTCTACCATGCGGGGACGCCGCATTATGAGGATGACCCCGAGCCGTGTGACGTCATCTGGACGCATTTCTCCTATCGGATCGACGGTATTTTTCTGCGAGAGGGGGTATTTGAGGATCCCCATGGCGAGCTGCTTTTGCTGATCCAGAAGCTGCGTCGCATCTCACTGGAGTCCGACGCGCATCGGGATGCCCTGGTTGAGAGCTGTCTTGCCGAGGTCATCATCACCGCGGCACGTCTGCAGAAACGGGCAGAGACGGGACACACCCCCTCAACCGATTGGCAAAGAGTCCTTGATTATATTGATGAAAACAGCCATACCGATATTGATTTTGCAGAGCTGGCGGCAAGTCACCATTACAGCTATGACCGTTTTCGGCATCTCTTCCGCGAGAAATTCGGGGCTTCACCATATTCCTATCTTTTGGGGCAAAGGATTGAGAGAGCAGAGTATCTCTTGAGCAGTACCAAGGCAAATCTGACCGAGGTAGCCTATGATTGCGGCTTTGCAAGCTCCTCACAGTTTACGAACATTTTCAAAAAGCATACCGGTATGACCCCCGGGGCATTTCGGCGTGCGCATATGAAAAACAAGATGTTTTCTTGATTTTTCTGACTTTTGGAGCTGTTTTTTATGGTTTTGTTGCCGAGAATGGGTCAAAAAGAAAATTTGCCATATTTATTTTTTGCAAAAAATTTGGTATAATGAGAGCATAAAGGATGATCCGACCATCATCTACCATCAAAAAAGGAGTATAAACATGACAAATCGGGAACGTGCAATGAATATTTTGCACTACAAGTCGGTGGACCGTCTCCCTGCTGTGCATTTCGGCTATTGGGGAGAATTGCTGCTCGAATGGGCAGAGCAGGGGAAAATCTCAAAGGAGCTTGCCACGGCGGTTCGCGACAGCAATGATGCTGACCGAGAGCTGGATAAGATCTTGGGATGGGATTTTAACTGGGGCGGCAGCAGAGCCTGCCAAATGAGGCTGTTTCCGTCCTTTGAAGAAAAGGAGCTTGAGGTCTTGCCGGATGGCTCCCGACGCATGCTGACCAAAAAAGGTGTGATCGAGCGGATCAAGCCGGGAATCGTTTCGATCCCGTCCGAGGACGATTATCTGCTCAAGGACAGGGAAGCATTTGAAACGCTGTTCAAGCCGAAAATGCAGTTTACTCCCAATCGAATCGATTTGGATTATTTCAAGCACTTTAACGAAACACGCCCACAGGATGTTCCTGTCGGACTCCGAATCGGAAGCGTGCTGGGCGAGATCCGTGACATCACCACGGTGGCAGGAATGAGCTACCTTTTATATGATGAGGACGAGGAGCTGTTTGCCGAGATCGTTGATACCTATGCAGAGATGCAGTATCAGTGTGTGGAAGCGATCTTGGCGACGGGAGCGAAGTTCGATTTCGGACATATGTGGGAGGACATCTGCTTTAAGAACGGTCCGTTGGTATCTCCCGCGATCTTTGATGAGCTTTGCGCGAAGCACTATAAAAAGAGAACCGACCTTTGCCACCGCTATGGCATTGACATCATCTCACTCGATTGCGACGGTGTGACCGAGGCGTTGATCCCCACGTGGATCGAAAATGGTGTGAACGTGATGTTCCCGATCGAGGTCGGTGTTTGGGGCGATCAATTTGAGCCTGCGCGCAAAAAGTACGGTGAGCGTCTGCTTGGCGTGGGCGGTATGGATAAGACCGCGCTCCGCAAGGATCGGGCGGCGGTGGATGCCGAGATCGAACGCATGAAGCGGCTTGCCTCGATGGGCGGATTTATTCCCTGTCCCGACCACCGCTTGATGCCCGGCACGAAATTCGAGCTGGTGCAGTACTATACCGAGGAGATCAAGAAGGTCAAGCTCTGATTTTGGGAAATACGATGTGAAATGAGGATACGATTATGACTGTCAACACGATCAAGCCGTTGCGGTTGACCAAAGCCGTGTTGCTCAAAGCCGATCCGATCTGCCAGGAAACGACGGCGTTTCGGAAGATCTATGATTCTAACGTCGTTTTTTCCGATCTGTATACACATGACGTTTTGGAGATCGGCTTGGTGGTGTCGGGGAACGGAGTTCATCGGATTTTGAATCAGGATATTCCGTGTAAGGCGGGTGATATTTTCATCATCCATCCCGATTCACCGCACGGGTATTTTTCCTCTGAGCCCGACGAGTCCCTGATCGTGCGGCGGCTGTGGTTTGACGCGAGCGATTGGTTTGAGGGTCCCGTGGCAACGCCGAACGATCCACGCTACTGTCACGGTGTCTTTTGCGACAGTGCCATCACGGCATACGCGATCCTGACGGGTCGCACGCAAGCCGAGATCAACGGCTACTATAACGCGATTGCACTTGAGATCTCCGAAAAAAAGCAGGAATGGCGCGAGGCGGTAAAGTCTCATATGACCATGCTGCTGATCACGGTGGGACGCTACGTGGGGGGAGCCATCAAGAATCTGCCGACCGAGCTTTCCAAGGATTGGTGCATGGTAGCCTCAGCAATTCGGATCGTAACCGAGCGGTTCGGTGACTGTGACCTGAAGCTGGAGACGATTGCCGATGCGCTGTTTATCAGTCAATCACATATGAGTCGCTTGTTCAAGCGATGTACGGGGGAATCCTTTTCCGACTATCTTCGCGCGATCCGTATCAACTATGCCTGTCGGCTTCTGGAGGATACGGTGCTGACGGTGGATGAGATCGCAAAGCAGTGCGGTCTGCGCGATATTCCTTCATTTTATCACAGTTTCAATCTGCAAACGGGGATGACACCTCATCAATACCGTACAAAAAAATCCAATATTATCAATTCAATATACATGAATAAAGGAGAACTGATCATGAGTATTTTAAATGAAATTTCCGAAAATCTGCAAAGAGGTAAAGCAAAGCTCGTAAAGGAGCTGGTGCAGAAGGCGATCGACGAGGGCGTGAGTGTGGAGAAGATCCTGAATGAGGGTCTGCTTCACGGTATGAATATCATCGGTGAAAAGTTCAAGAACAACGAGGTCTACGTTCCCGAGGTGCTGGTTGCCGCACGTGCCATGAACATGGGTACCCAGGTGATCAAGCCCTATCTCGCGGAGAGCGGCATTGTGGCAAAGGGACGCGTTTGCATCGGTACGGTACAGGGTGACCTGCACGACATCGGTAAAAACCTGGTCAAGATGATGATGGAGGGCAAGGGACTTGAGGTGGTTGACCTCGGTACCGACGTTTCCGCAGAGACCTTTATCAAGACCGCGGTGGAGCAGAACTGTCAGGTCATCTGCTGTTCGGCTCTTTTGACCACCACCATGGGTGTCATGGAGGAGGTTGTAAGACTTGCCAACGAGCAGGGTCTGCGTGACAAGATCAAGATTATGGTGGGCGGTGCGCCTGTCAATGAGGACTTCTGCCGCAAGATCGGTGCTGATGTTTACACCTCCGATGCGGCAAGCGCGGCAGATGCGGCTGTAGCTCTCTGCAACGGTTGAAAAGTATGATATGTCAAACAGAAACATGATACAATGGTTGGAGGAGCTGAAACAGGCTCCTGCCAAAAAGGCTTTGCCGATTTTATCCTTTCCGTCTGTCAGCCTGCTTGGCATCACGGTGCGTGAGCTGATCAACAACAGCGACAGACAGGCAAACGGAATGCGCATGGTTGCTGAAAGGGTCGATGCGGCGGCGGCTGTCAGCCTGATGGATCTCTCGGTGGAAGCCGAGTGCTTTGGTGCCGAGGTACATTTTTCCGACAGCGAGGTGCCTACGGTCAAGGGGCGCATGATCAACAGCATGGAGGAAGCCGAGGCTTTGCCGATCCCCGAGGTGGGAAGCGCGCGCTCGGGACTCTATATCGATGCGATCGCAAAGGCAGTGGAATTGATCCGTGACCGTCCCGTATTTGCGGGGATGATCGGTCCCTTCTCGCTTGCCGCGCGTCTTTTGGACGTTTCCGAGATCATGGTGGATTGCTACGATGACCCCGACATGGTACACGCGGTGCTGGAAAAGGCGACGGCGTTCCTGATCGAATATGCCAAGGCATACCGCGCCGTTGGAGCGAATGGTATCGTGATGGCAGAGCCTGTGTCGGGACTCTTGTCTCCTGCGCTGGAGGCAGAGTTTTCGTCGCCCTATATCAAGCGCATTGCAGATGCGATACAGGATGATTCCTTCATTCTGATCTATCACAATTGCGGCAACAACACGCCGCTGATGACCGAATCGATCCTTGCCACGGGAGCCTCGGCGTTCCATTTCGGCAATGCGATCGATATGCGCGAGATGCTCAATCGCTTCCCGTCCGACGTGGTTCTGATGGGGAACGTCGATCCTGCAGGTGTCCTGCGTCTCGGAACTCCCGAGAGCGTGCGCCGCGCGACACTTGACGTGATGGAGGCATGCTGTGAATGCCCGAATTTTGTGATCTCGTCGGGCTGTGACATCCCACCCACTACACCGTGGGAGAATATCGATGCCTTTTTTGCGGCGGTAAAGGAATATTATGAAGGATAATAAAGCTTTATTTGAACAGTTAACGAATACGGCGATCTCATTCGGTGCTTACAAGGCAGGCGTGATCGAAACGAAGGAGATCGTCCTTGACCGCGCCTTTCGGGCGATGTGTGAGGTCAATTCCTGCGGTGTCTATGGAAAATGCTATATGTGTCCGCCCGACGTCGGAGATATTGAGGAGCTGATGAAAAGCGTGGGGGACTATGCGTATGCGCTGGTCTATCAGGCGGTTACCGACCTTGAGGACAGCTTTGATTTTGAGGGCATGGTTGCCGCGAAAAAGCGCAGCTATCCGCTTGCCCAAAAATTTCGCGGTGTATTCAAGGATCTGAATATCCCCCATGTGTTGCACCTCGGTGCGGGCGGTTGCGGTGTTTGCGAGGTCTGTGCCAAGCGGACGGGTGAGCCATGTCACTTTCCCGAGCTTGCCATGCCGTCCCTTGAGGCATACGGAATCCATGTTTCAGAGCTTGCCAAGGCGGCGGGAATGAAATACATCAACGGACAGGATACCGTGACCTATTTCGGCGCGGTGCTGTTCTCACTTGACGGAGAGAAGGCATGAGTACGTCGATCAAGGTCACACTCAACGGAAAAATCATCCCTGCTGTCGCGGGTCTTACGCTGTCCGAGATCACCAAGGGCGAGAAGCCCTGCGGCGGTCACGGTAGATGCGGAAAATGCAAGGTGATCGCAACGGGTGTGCTGTCCGAGCCGAGTGCGGCAGAGCTTACACTGCTTTCCGAGGACGAGCAAGCCGCGCACGTACGCCTTG
>JAZOPW010000256.1:0-3720 GCA_045655785.1 Eubacteriales bacterium | reverse complement strand
GCTGGGTACGCTCGAACTCAGTTTTCTTCGCGCACTCCTCACGGTATGCATCAAGCGCGTCGATGTTACGGATCTTGTCGCGGTTTGCCTCGATAATGGGATGCTCGGGCGCGATAACCATAAAGGTCACGCCGAACAGCGTATCGGGACGCGTGGTATAAATGCGGAGGGTTTCGTCGATCTCCTTCAGCTTGAAGTTTACGAACGCACCCGTGGATTTTCCGATCCAGTTGACCTGCTGCTGCTTGACGTTGGGCAGGTAATCGACCGTTTCTAAGCCCTCCAGGAGCTTGTCGGCATACTCGGTGATGCGCAGATACCAAACAGCCTTGGATTTCTGCACGATGTCGCTGTGACAGATGTCGCATTTGCCGCCCTGTGAGTCCTCGTTAGAAAGCACGACCTTACAGCTCGGGCAATAGTTGACCAATGCGGTATCACGGAACACAAGTCCCTTTTCAAACATCTTTAAGAAGATCCATTGCGTCCAGTGATAGTAGTCCTCCTCCGTGGTATCGACAACGCGATCCCAATCAAAGGAAAATCCTACACGCTTAAGCTGAGATGTAAACTTCTCGATGTTGCGGTCGGTCACCACTCTCGGGTGAAGTCCCGTTTTGATGGCATAGTTTTCGGTAGGAAGTCCGTATGCGTCAAAGCCGATGGGAAAGAGGACGTTGTAGCCCTGCATTCTTCTCTTTCTGGATACGACCTCAAGTCCCGAATATGCCTTGATGTGACCCACGTGCATACCTGCGCCGCTGGGATACGGGAACTCTACCAGATTGTAGTATTTGGGCTTGGAGGAAAAATCCTCGGCACGAAATGCGCCTGTCTCTTCCCATTTCTGTTGCCACTTCGGTTCGATCTCTTTGAAATTGTACTTCATTGTTCTTCTCCAATCTTATCGTCAATGCCAAGGAACTTGACCTCCCGTGCATCGCCGTACAGTTTTTCCAGCTTGTAAAAGTCGCGATTCTCGCGATTGAATATATGAACGATAACCGAGCTGTAATCCAATACGACCCAGCCGTTGTTATCACGTCCTTCATAGTGTGCGGGAGAGACTCCGCGCAATTCCAGCTTGTACTCCACTTCTCCGCCAAGAGATTTGACCTGTGTTGACGAGTTACCCGTACAGATCACAAAATAATCGGTGATCACGGTCTGATCCTCAACGTGCAGAACCTTGATGTTCTGTGCCTTTTTGGCATCCAGCACATCAAAAATAGCGTGTGCAAGCTCTTCGGGGGTAGCACCATCCAGGGATGGGAGCTGTTCCTGTAACATTTCTTCCATTGGGTTTTATCCTTTCTTTTGGGTTGGGTTCAACGGCAGATCGCCGTAGGGGGATTGATATATTTTATGAAATTCATCGTTCTCGGTCCTGTCAAAGAGACCGTTCGGATCGAATTTCGTGTTGTCTGTGGGTTGTTCGGGAAACAGATATTCCTTGACCTGCATTTGTGCGCCCTCGCGGTTGACCGCATAATACCATGCGCCGCTCGTTCCCTGCACTGCCTGCCCAGCAAGGGTTGCCATGGGGATGTTGTCGGTGTCACAGGAACGCAAAGCAGACACGGTGCGGATCGCTTCGGGAAGTCCAATATCGGTTTGCAATCGGGTCAAGGCAAGACAGGTCACGTGCAACATCTGTGTCGCATTCAAGGAACAGCATTTTTTTGCAAATGCCTGCAAAAAAAGCTTTTGGGCATCCAGCCTTCCAAGATCGGCATTGACATATCCCGAACGGTAGCGCACAAAATGCTCCGCTCCCCTGCCGTCCAATCGGTTCAAGCCCTTGGAAAGTCGGATCTCAAGCCCCTGTGCAGGGTCGGAATAGGTCATATCCTGCGGAACATCGACCTCCACGCCGCCGATCGCATCCACGATCGAGGAAAGCGCGGAAAGATCCAGGGTCACAAAGTAATGGATCTTGACCCCCAACGCCTGTGACAGCAGCTCCTTGACACCGACCTCGCCCAGCTGTTGTAATGCACCGTTGATCTTTTTATAGTCTCGGTCGGTATAATTTGCATAGGTATCGCGCGGAATCTGCAGAATACGCGCGTTGTTTTCGGTCTCATTCAAAGCTACCAGAAAGATACTGTCGGTCAGCCCTGCGGCGCGGTCTACCCCCATCACCAAAAAACGGGTGATGCGTGGTGGGGCGGACACCTCCGCTTGGGTTTCTGTGGCAAATGACTCTGCCACTCCCATGCTCACGTCGGTTCTGTGAGAGAACAGCGTGACAATCGGAAGCATCGCCGCACAAAAAATCAAAAGAAACCGTATAGACCGTTTCATCATAATCCCACCTTCACTATCCTTGATCGTTATGTAGGTAGGATCGGGGCGCGAATCAGCTTCGGGTATGTGCGCGCTCCAACAAAAGCTCGTTGCGCGCCTGTACGGTATCGGGCGCAATTGGAAGCCCCTCTTCCAAAAGGTCACGCATCGTCATATCATAGGAAAGGATCATGGTATCCCGCAACAGCGCAAGTCGCTCGGAAGGATCCATTCGCTCGGGATCGGCACCGAAAAAGTAACGGCGCAGAATGACACAGCTCGGATAAGTACGCGACGAATCGATATAATCTGCAAGATACAACAGCTTTTCGGTCAGCGTCATGCCCGCGTGTCCCGTGGTATGCCAACGCACCGCATCTATGATCAGCGGATCGGCAAGCTGCGGAAAATCCACGGCGATCTTTGCCGCCGCAGTACGCGCGTGAAAGGTCTTGGGAGACAGACGGTCTGCGTCGGTTACGGTAAGCCCGTAAGCATGGCAAAGAACCTCCTGCTCATCAGCCGAAAGCTCCTTGGTCACGTCGTGCAAAAGTGCCGCCGCACGCATAAGCATCCGATATTCGGGACAAAACAAATCACAAAGCCTTGCTACCATCTCCTCCACACAGGCGGTATGGCGAAAGCGCTTGGGGGACATTGCCGACATGACCTGTCCGCGCAATTCATCCAGCATTTCCTCGGTGATCTCTTTCATTATGCGCCCTCTCTCTTTCTCTCAAACATATAAATGATTGTCTGTAATGTATTTTTTCACCGCTTCGGGAACCAAATGCGAAAAATCCTTTTGCTCTGTCGCAAGACCGCGGACAAGGCTGGACGAGATCTCGATGGGATCTGTCACAATGCGGCGTACGACCTTGCCGAACCGATTTTGATAATAGGCAATTTTTTTGATAATAAGACCGTCAAGCGATCGGTCATTGTCGCGTCGGATATATACGGGGTAGCAAAGCTTGAATATCTCCTCGGGAGACCGCCATGAATCAAGCGTCAGCACCATGTCGGTGCCGCACAGCAAAAACAGACGTCGGTCTTCTCCCGAAAGCTCGCGCAAGGTATCCACCGTATAGCTTCTTCCACCGCGCGCGATCTCCATGTCGCTGACGTAGATTCCCTCGATCCCGCCAAAAGCGAGACGGCACATTTCAAGTCTCTGCTCCGCCGAAACGGGAGAATCCAGCTCCTTGTGCGGCGGTATTGCCGTGGGGATCACGTACAGAATATCCAGCCACATCTGCTCCATAAATGCCTTTGCCGCCTGCAGATGTCCGTTATGCGGCGGTGAAAAGGTGCCGCCGTAAATACCGATACGCGTCATGCCCGCGGAAGCTCGATGGTCGGCTTCTTTTCGGAAGCACGGTAAAGCACGATCTTTTTTCCTGTGACAGCCACGGGCTCGGCGTCCAATGC
>JAZOPW010000255.1:0-2728 GCA_045655785.1 Eubacteriales bacterium | reverse complement strand
GTGCATGAATTTGAAAAAATTAGCAAAATGGAAGAGGAGATCCTCTTCTCCAACCTCGTTTTTTGCCTCTTTTTCTCTCTTTTTTCAAAATATCTTCTCGTCTATACAGAAAAGCGTTCACGCCTCGGCTTTTGCCGAAGCATGGACGCTTTTAGTCTACAGTCTGAGCTTCCCCTCAAGGGGAAGCCTTCTAAATGATCCTCGTGTGTGCAATTGATTCTAAATTTGACAGTCCTTTTTTATATCCTATCCGATATATTCTTTCTCGTTCAATCGTTGCTAGCCGCAATGCAGGCGTCTATCACAAGTACGACAGAAAGTGCCAAAACCTCGTCAAGTCCGTCGGCAATATTGATCTCATAGGCATCTCCCCATGTAAACCACTCCTTGCTGACGCTTGCGATCGTCCTGCCTCCGCCCATGATCTCATAATCATGCCCCAGGAAGTCTCCGCGCACATCCCATTCGGGTCCGTTGACGCTGTATCTCGGACGGAAAAAGGTAAACTCCTGTACCACCTCGGCAACCTCACGCCCATTCCGATAGATCCTGTACTTCGGAAAAAAGCTCATCAGCTTTTGTTCGATGAAGGCAATTTCGTTCCCCGAGAGATCCAGAATGTGTAGCTTTGTACCCCAGGAAAACAACTCACCCTTGACGTAGCAGTAATCGCGTCCCTCGCGGTCATACACGGTAAATTGATCGGTCCAGGAAAATACCTTCTGTTTTAGATAAAGCTTCATGTTCAAATGCTCCTTTCCGAGTTTCATCTGTCAATATCTTATCACACAACGTCATTTTTTTCAATAGGAATATCCATGAAAAAAATCAAAGCACAAATCTTTTTTCATTTTTTCACAAACGATAAGACCCTTCATTTCTTTCAAAATGTGGAAAGTGCCGAAAAGTAAAAAAGGGTGAAAAAAATTGAAAAAGCTATTGACAAATTGCGACTTTTGGAATATAATGTTACACAGTTAGCCGAGTCTAACTCTCAAAAAAGAGTTCTTGAAATGAAGAAGGATACCAACATGAAAACGCTGAAAGAAGTTAAGGTCGGACAAACCGTTAAGGTCGTAAAGCTTCACGGTGAAGGTGCTGTCAGACGCAGAATCATGGACATGGGATTGACCAAGGGTGTAGAAATCTACGTGCGTAAGGTTGCCCCCTTAGGAGACCCGATGGAGATCTATCTGCGCGGTTATGAGCTGTCGTTGCGTAAGGCAGACGCTGAAATGGTTGAGGTTGAATAAATCTCCTCCAAGCTTGATTTTAAAAAAAGCGGGGTTACTCCCCCTGTATTTTTTCGAGCAGCGGTTAGCCGTTGCTAATTATAAGAAAGGACATCGGTTATGGAACTGAAGATCGCACTTGCGGGAAATCCGAATAGCGGTAAAACAACACTGTTCAACGCCTTGACAGGCTCCAACCAATACGTAGGCAACTGGCCCGGCGTTACGGTTGAGAAAAAGGAAGGAAAGATGAAAAAGCAAGACGGTGTTGTTATCACCGACCTGCCCGGAATCTACTCCCTCTCCCCCTACACTCTGGAGGAGGTGGTCGCCCGAAACTATCTGATCGGCGAGCATCCGGATGCAATCCTCAACATCGTAGATGGAACAAATCTGGAGCGAAATCTATATCTCACAACACAGCTGACCGAGATCGGTATTCCCGTGGTGATTGCCATCAACATGATGGACGTTGTTCGCAAAAACGGAGACAAGATCGATATTGAAAAGCTGGGAAAGGCTCTGGGTTGCAAAATCGTTGAAATATCGGCACTGAAAAGTGAAGGAATCACCGAGGCCGCCGAGATTGCGATTGAAGAGGCAAAGAAAGGCAAGCGTCTTCCCCGTCACAACTTTTCAGGTAGCGTGGAGCATGCCATTGCGCATATTGAGGAAGCGGTTCTGCATGATCTTCCCGAGGAACAGCAGCGTTGGTATGCCATCAAGCTGTTTGAGCGGGACAAAAAGGTAGCCGAGCAGCTTGCGATCTCAAAGGAAAAGCTGGCTCATATCGAAGCCGATATTGCGGCGGTTGAAGCCGAGCAGGACGATGACGCCGAAGCCGTGATCACCAATGAACGCTACAATTATATTACCGATCTGTTGAAAAGTTGCTACAAGAAAAAGAATGCAGGCAAGCTGACACTTTCTGATAAGATCGACCGTATCGTAACCAACCGTATTCTGGCACTCCCGATCTTTGCGATTGCTATGTTTTTGGTATACTACATCTCAATCGGCTCCGTCGGTGACTTCACGGTCGTGTTTATGAATGACGGTCTCTTCGGTTCCTTCGCAGAATGTGCCGAGGCAGGCGATCTTCCCTCCTTTATGGCAGGCTGGGTCAGCATTCCCGAGCTGCTTGACAAGGTTCTTTTGAATGCAGAAGGAACACCTGTCATCGCAGAATGGCTCTACTCCCTCATCCAGGACGGTATCGTTGGCGGTGTGGGTGCAGTGCTTGGCTTTGTCCCCCAGATGTTCGTGCTGTTTTTGTTGCTCTCTCTCCTGGAGGATTGCGGCTATATGTCACGTGTTGCCTTTATCATGGACCGCATCTTCCGTAAGTTCGGTCTTTCGGGCAAATCCTTTATCCCCATGCTGGTGGCAACCGGATGCGGCGTTCCCGGAATCATGGCAAGCCGCACCATTGAACAGGACCGTGACCGAAAAATGACCATCATGACCACAGGCTTTATTCCCTGCGGTGCAAAAAT
>JAZOPW010000254.1:0-3005 GCA_045655785.1 Eubacteriales bacterium | reverse complement strand
CTTCGGCGACGTGAGGGGCGCGAATGAGGTCAGAGGCGGCGAGGTCGGCAATGGTGCGTGCCACGCGGAGGATGCGGTCATAACCGCGCGCACTGAGCCCCATGCGATCGTAGGCGGCGTGCAGAAGGGAGGCGGCGTCGGCGTCAAGGGCGCAGAACTCATGAATGCCTGCGGCGTCGAGCTGAGCGTTGCAGAACACCGCATTTTTGCGACCCTGCATGCGCTGTTGCGCAAAGGCACGGGCGGCGGTCACACGCGCGCGGATGACTTCACTTTTTTCGGCGGCTTCGTCGGGAGCCGAGATTTCTTCGTAGGAAAGCGAGGGAAGCTCGATCTGAATGTCCATACGGTCGAGCATCGGTCCGCTGATGCGCGAGACGTAACGGCGGACGTCATCGGGCTTACAGGTGCATTTGCGCGTGGGGTGACCGAAATAGCCGCACCGACAGGGATTCATCGCGCCAACCAGCATAAAGGAGCAGGGGAAGGTCACGCGTCCGTTGGCGCGCGTGATGGTCACTTTGCGATCCTCCAGCGGCTGACGGAGCGAGTCGGTTACCTGCTTGGGGAATTCGGGCAGCTCGTCAAGGAAGAGGACACCGTTGTCGGCGAGCGAGACCTCTCCCGGCATTGGCGTGATGCCGCCGCCGACAAGGCTCACGGGACTCATGGTGTGGTGCGGCGAGCGGAAGGGTCGAACCGACAGAAGCGAGACGCCCTCGGGAAGGACGCCTGCCACCGAATGCACCTTGGTGGTCTCGATGGCTTCGGCAAAGGTCAGGGGCGGAAGGATCGACGGAAGCCGCTTGGCAAGCATCGATTTTCCGGTTCCGGGAGGACCGATGAGCAAAATATTATGACCGCCTGCCGCCGCGATCTCCATGGCACGCTTTGCCATCGTTTGACCGCGCACGTCAATGAAATCGGCAGGGTATCGGCTTGTGGCTTCGTAAAAGGCGGTGCGGTCGCAGGGGACGGGAGGCATGGTCGTCTCGCCGTTGAGGTGCATGACAAGCTCGCGCATATTGTGGACGGCATAAACCGTAATTCCTTCCACTGCGGCGGCTTCGGTCGCGTTCTCTGCGGGGGCGTAGAACTCGGTAAATCCGTTCTCCTTTGCCGCCACGCACATGCACAGAATTCCGCGCACGCCGCGCACGTCGCCCGAAAGCGAAAGCTCACCCACAAAGCATCGCTTCTCCAGCGATACGTTGCGGCGGATCACGCCCGAGCTGTGAAAGATCGCGGTCAGGATCGCTACGTCAAACGCCGAGCCCTCTTTTTTGCGGTCGGCAGGGGCTAAATTGACCGTGATGCGCGAATATGGGAAGGGATAGCCGCTGTTGTTGCAAGCCGTTTGCACTCGCTCCTTTGCCTCCTTCACGGCAAGGTCGGGCAGCCCCACCAGCTCAAAGCCCTTGAGGTTGCTCTTCTGATTGCATTCTACCGTGACAGGGAATCCCTCAATCCCGCACAGCCCCGCGCTGTATGCAGACGATAACATTTCTGTCCCCTTCTTTCTTTTTTGTTTTTTTGTGGGGAAACTTTTGAGGTTTTTCGTGGAGAAACTTCTTGAAAGAAGTTTCCCCACACCCCTTCAAGAACTTTTAAAACAATTTTTATTGCTAAAATACTAACTTCATTGCGCTCAAGTGTAACAATAGCTCCCGCTAGGATTTTGGGACCACTACCCAAAATGCTCCAAACGATAGTTTTTCCATGGCTTTTGCAAAACAATATGTTTCTTTCGTATTATTATTATACAACATTTGGCAAAGGATGTCAATCAAAAATAAAAACTCCGCCGTAGCGTTGTTACGGCGGAGCTTATGGGAAACCAACGGATCTTATTGTGCGTCGGTTGCGGAGTCGTCGGTTGCGGGGGGAGGTGTAAGCTCCAGATCCATATCGTCGATCACGCCCTCGGCATAAGAGCCCTCGGGACATTCGACACCGCTGAGGTAGAGGTTGTCGCTTCCAAAGAAGGCAAGCTCGCCGATCGAAACCACCGACTTGGGCAGCTTCAGGGTAGCCAAAGCCTTGCAATTCTGGAATGCCTGCGCACCGATGATCTGCGTACCCTCGGTTCCGTCTGCGTTGCCCTCAACGGTGATGCTTGCCAGCTTTTCGCAGCCGAAGAATGCAGCGGTGCCGATGGTATCGATGTAGGCGGGGATGGTGACCGACGCCAAAGAGGTACACTTATAGAAGGTGTTCTGCTCGATGTTTTTCAGCTCGGACGTAGCCGCGAAAGTCACCTTGGTCAGAGCAGAGCAGTTTGCGAACGCGCCAACGCCGATCGTGGTCACACTTGCGGGGATGGTCAGCTCGGTCAGCTCTACGCAGCTCTCAAACGCATGCGCTTCGATGGTGGTCAGCGTAGCGGGAAGGGTAAGCGTGCTGATGTTGGAAGAGGTACGGAATGCGTTTTCGCTGATCTTCACAACGGTTTTGCCGTCAAGCGTATCGGGAACGACAACGGGGTGAGGCTCATAGCCGCCCTCAAAGCCCGTGATGGTAACGGTTTCGCTGTCGATGGCGTCGAAATGGAAGGTGTTGCCGTCCTCATCGGTATAATGGTCAACGACCTTTTCTTCTTCCTTTTGATAGTCTTCAAGGTCATCAGATTTGCCTCCGTCCTTGTTGGAGCAAGCAACGAGCGAAAGGATCATCAAACCTGCAAGAAGCAATGCAAACAGCTTTTTCATAATAGTCCTCCGATGCAAAAAATTACATATAAGAAAATTATACATGATAAAGCCCCGAAAGTCAATAGTTTTTCTTCGATTCTTTGTAAATATTTTATTATTTTTACATGAATATACGCGAATCGAGCGCAATATCCGACCACCCGACCTGCATGTTTGTGGGAGAAAATAACCGGGCGCGCACCAAACAATAAACTTCTGCTATTTTCTTTTTTAAAAGTTCTTGAAAGAGGGAGGGGGGTGTGGGGGAGGGAGGAAACATGTGTCAGAAAGCTGTTCCCTCGCCCACAAAACATT
>JAZOPW010000253.1:0-2220 GCA_045655785.1 Eubacteriales bacterium | reverse complement strand
ACCGCTTGGCCTCCGACTTCCCGATGCTGTACGAGTCAAAACGATAGCGATAAGAAGATAAATCCACCAATCTGCCGGATTCAGCTTTTCCTTTGCACAACGACTCTTTGCCCATCGGTATTTCCCGTCGCAACGGTCAAGCCTTTTTCCGAAATCGTCCACACATCCCGTTCTACAAAAAAGTCAAAGCATCCACCTGCGATATATACGCCCGTCAAGCTCATTCGATCAAATTCCTTGGGCAGACGCGGGACAAACGAAAACAAATCCAGACCTTCCGGCAAAATACCAAAAACGCCTTCGGTAATTACGCGAACGAATAACGCACTCTCGCCGGAAAGGTGCCGTTTATCCCCCTCCGGATACGCCTCTACCGCATACGGAACATGGTCGCAAACAAGTCTCTTATGGCAGTAAGCAAGCAAGTGGCTCATCATTCTGTCACCAAGACCATTCAAAAACGCACACTTCATACCGTACAAGGTGGAGCGATCCCAGATCGTATTGTTTGTGTTCTCCTTCCCGCGTTCACAGGTGAACATTCCTTCTTCCGTCCAAAGAAAGGACGAAAGCATGGCAGAAAGCGTTCCTTCCATCCGAGTGCTGATACCCATACAAAGCGGCAAGCATATCCACGCACGAAGCGTGTCAAAGCCCTTGGAATAACGGTAAGTTTCAAAGCCATGAATCTGTGCACCGAAATAGGTCTCGATCGCAATCTCCAATGCCGCAGCGCGATCCAGATAGATCCGTTCGGTCTTCGCATCCCCGAGTGAACGGGCCAATTTTGCGGCAAGTCGCAATCCTCCGTAGCAAAGCGCAGAGGTGGAAAGATTGGCGTAGCCATCGGTAGGGAATCTGCCCTCCAGCTCATCACTATCCGAGCATATCACACCTTCGGGAGATTTTCTTTTTTCGCAATACTCAGCACACCATTGAATTGCAGGATAAAGCTCCTTTGCCACCGTGCGATCACCAAGGCACAGACAGAAAAATGATGCGCCGTAAAGGTACATCGCCGCATCGCCACGGTCGCCCGCACCCTCCCAAATATCAAGTCCCTCCGCAATGATCGAGGAAGGCAGTTTGGTGTAGTTATCCGACATAAACGGAATATAAGCGCGATATGCATTTAGCGACGCCTCGATCGCCATAGCGTCACCCGTCATGGAAAAATGCGGTCCTGCATATTCGATCTGATCATTACACCACGTGGCTGCGTAAAAGACGCGTCCGCCCGGACTATGATATTTACCGGTTATCGTTTCAAAAATACTTTCCCCCGCGCGAAGCTTGGCAAAGCGCGTCATAACATCAAGCTCCTCGCATCCTGTTTTCAGAACCAACGCATCATCGCAAAGCGCGGATACACGAGAACATCGTTTCTGCTCCTCTTCCGCGCCGTTTGGCAACGAGATTCTTTCGTTTGCGATCCTTGCCGTATAAAACACATCAAATTCGACGCATTTTCCGGCCTCAAGTGAAAGAGTCTCAGGCGCGGTGTGATAAATCGTTGATACATACACGCCCTTTGTACCCCTGCCGTAGGAATGCACGAACTCATTTGGCAAAGATACCGAGAGCGTGACCGCTTTAGTTGCCCGCACACACACACGCTCCACCGCAAAGCGTCGGTCAACAGAGGGAAACAGACGGCGCACTACCGAAACGCCCTCTTTCGTATCACTCTCCACCGTCAAGGTTCCGTCTATGCTGATTACGTGCGGATATTCGATCAGCGGCTCTCCGTTCTTTATGAGGACAGGAGCAATTTCTTTTGAATCAAAGCAAAAGGTGGCGTGTGTATTGTTAGGAATTGTCCGCAGCATCGGAAAATAACATTGTCGCGAAAGCAACAGACCACCATCCGCGCGCACTCCGTATGTCACGATAATATCGCAGTACAGTCCGCTCATTTCAATATTGTCACTGTGAATTTGTCCTGGTTTTACATCCCAAACAAGTGCCTTTTCTGCAATTCTCCAAATTTGTTCAGACATAATCATACTCCTTACCATTTCGTTGTACGCGTTGTCGGATACGCGTTGTTGTATGTATTATAGCATAAAATCGGCGGATGTTCAAGTATACGGTTGCACATCGCAAACAACAAGCACTTCTTACGAAGTTCTTTTTGTTTTGGGGCGTGTTAACAAAAAAGATGCCACTCAATTTTATCCGTTGGCATTAAAAATTTCAAAATTCTCGCAGAAAAACGAA
>JAZOPW010000252.1:0-2912 GCA_045655785.1 Eubacteriales bacterium | reverse complement strand
AGTGCATTTAATAGCTTCATAAAAATCTTGCACATATTTTGTCCCACCCGTTCTCCAAAAATCATCGGGATTATATTCCAGTTGATTGAGAAATGGACTTGTAAAGCGATAAACAGTATTTTTCCTATCAGAATCATCGGCAGCTGTCGCATATTCAAGAGCTTTCTGCAAATGACAAATAGCCTTTTCGTACTCTCCGTTTGATGTATATATGGCTGCTCTTTTATGATAATTATCTGCGAGATATAGATTATAATAGAGATAGTTGCCATCTGTAATTATCGAATTTAATATCTGCTCCTGCGCTTCGCAAGCTGCCATATCGTCATTGCCTATATGATCCAAAATTTCTGACAGCATATTAGCTAACATCTTTTGATAATGTTTTGTTTTTTCTTGTCCTTGTAAGCAATCTAAAAGAACTCGTTCTTTACTTACACCTCTGCTATCCGGATACATTTCGGCATATCTTTTGGCCTCATCGTGCCTTCCTCTAAAGCAAAGATACTGCACAATACCTTGTACCGCACTTGTTTTAATCTTCGTATCGGTTGCATTTTCTATAACAGTAGCAAAATGCTTGATCGCTTTTTCCTGTTCAGCAATATACTCTTTATCATCCTTAAAGTCAAAGGAACGCATAGCCTCACACCACGCAAGCCAATTAAGATATTTCATTTCTCCGGGATACTCAGCCACGGCAGTACAGGCAATCTCATATCGTTTGGCAAGATCGCCGCTTATCCAAGTTTCACGCTCTTCTTTTTCGAGTTCCTCTCGGCGCGCATCTATACCGTCATTTTTTAGTCCTAATAATTCATCAGCTGAAACGTGAAACAATTTCGTCAAAGGGCCAATCAACGAAAGATCGGGACATGATAATCCACACTCCCATTTTGAAACTGCTTGATAGGACACGCAAAGATAGTCCGCAAGCTTCTCCTGTGTCAAATCATTCTTTTTTCGTAATTCTTTAATTTTTTCGCCTATTGTCATTAGAATCACCTCTTGAAATTTATTGAATCCGGATTCTGATATTATTATAACACACATCAAATGCCAAAACAATAACTTGTTTTTCGAACTGTGACGCAACCTGTGGTTGAGTTCGCAAAAAGAATGGCGCACCTGCTTTATGGCAGGTGCGCCAAGCTATTATCGATTCTGATATAAAATACCTACCTCCGACTCATTCAAAGCATAGGAATACAACCTAAAGGAGGCAACCGTACAATTGGAAAATACCGAGCCCTCTCCCTTGGTGTTGGGATCTCCGCCCATAAATACTGACTGCGCCACCTCGCCCGGGAAGTGAAGCAAGCCGCCAATCGTCATAGATCCTACCCTCGTTCCGTTTACAAACAGACTGAACACCGATCCATCGTATACCGCAACCACATGATAATATTTCCCTACCTCGTATTGGAAGCTGAGAGAACGGTAAGCGCGTCCGTCGTGGAAAGAAAATTGAGCTTTTCCGTTGCGGTATGCATCCAAACCAAACCCTCCGCCCTGTTGCGCAGAAATCAGCGAAAAATAGTCTCCCGAAGGAAGAGCATCTACCCTGACGTATGCCTCAAAGCTCATGGAATCTCTCAGCATCGGCGTTATATGGGAATAGTTGAACTTGATCGTACCGTTGGATGCGCCGGAGAACTTGATTACGTCCCGACCGATACTCGCATCGCGAACAATGGTAGGGGTGCCAATCATTTGAGCAGCGATGTCATCCGAGGCAACGTTGGTAACGGTCCTTGCCCCAATGTCCAGCCATGCATCGATCAGATCTGCACCGTTACGGGAGGTTGCGGAAGGGGTTCGGAATGTGACGCTGATCGGTTGAGAATATAGTGTTCCTGCATCGGTAATCTCCGCAGTATACAAGGAGTTCACGGCACGAACCCTCACCGTATATTCCGTGTCCCCCGACAAAGAGCTGACACCGAATTTGATAGGCTCATCGTACTTCTCGTTGAAGTATTCCACCCCCACGTATTCGGTTGAAAGAATATTCCCCGCCCGATCCTGTACGCAGACCTCGTAAACTCTGGCGGAAAGGGATTCGGCAGGCACGGAAGGAAAGCTGATGTAGGCAAAGCTCTCATATACCTGTTCTACTCGCACTTGACTTCCTTCGGCAAAGAAAATATCCTTCTCCGAAAAGCGGTCCACGGTATAGACAAAGTCCTCTTGGTTCCAGGATTCGATCAACCACTGCTTCCCCACAAATTGATCTCTCAGTATATCCCAACAACGGATCCGCATCCGACCTTCCGCATCCATTTCCACCAACAGACATTGGCTCATGTTGTACTTGTCAGGCATTTGGATCTCTTTTTGATACACCATACTTCCCATGGCATAATAAAGACATCCGGCGTTGACGGCGGTAAACTCTCCCTGATAGACGGAACACTCGTCATAGGAAGGAAAATGAGAATGGCCGGAAAAAACCACCAGATTTTCGTATTTCGACTGCATTGCCATCAAATCCGTGGTGGCGTTATTATATACGGCATCCGATTCTGCGCAGGTTCCTGCCGCAGTGTCTACGTTTCCGATATGCTGAAAGACGAAAACGGGCCTGTCCTCTCCCGTATCCTCGACGGCAGCCTTGATCAAAGCCTCCGCCTTCTCTACGTCACTCTTCGAAAAGGTCATTCCTTTCCCCGTACTGCCCACGACGGTAATAAAATGATAGCCTCCGATGACCTCATCCTTCATCGTACAGCCCTCTCCGAATTGCTTTTCAAACTCGGAGATGCTGTTGGTTCCATGGGTGGTCCAGTCATGGTTACCCGTGGTGATCACAAGCTCGGTCCCCGTCTCCATATTATCATCCAGAACCTTCCTTGCCGCGACAAACTCATTGGTAGCTCCCACCTCGGTAATGTCACCGCAAAAAGTAATGG
>JAZOPW010000251.1:0-10372 GCA_045655785.1 Eubacteriales bacterium | reverse complement strand
CCCTGATATGGACCAATCTGGATGAAGGCTTCAAAGGGATCGACTCACAGCTTGTGGAGGTGACAAGGGTCTACAAAATGCCCTTCCTTCGTCGGTTGCGCGTCCTGATCCTACCGTCCATCAAGCCGTATTTCGTTTCTGCCTGCCGCACATCGCTGGGGCTTGCATGGAAGGCGGGAATTGCCGCGGAGATCATCTGCATGCCCCGTTATACGATCGGAACCATGATCGGTGAGGGAAAGCTTTATATGATGACCACGGATATGTTTGCCTGGACCTTGACGGTGGTCATCCTCAGCCTTTTGATCGAATTTGGGTTCGCGGCACTCTTAAAAAGACTTGGTACCACACGTGGGGAAAGGAGCATCCCATGATTCTTACTTTTCAAAACGTATCCTTTTCTTACGGCAAAAAGCAGGTTCTGCACAATCTCTCCTTTTCTCTTGAAAAAGGCGAAATTCTTGCCGTCATGGGTCCTTCCGGGTGCGGAAAAAGTACTCTGCTCCAATTGATTGCGGGCTTTCGCAAGCCAACCGACGGAAGCATTATTTCCAATGCTCCCAAGATTTCCTATGCCTTTCAGGAGCCTCGCCTGTTCCCATGGCTCACGGTTGCAGAAAATCTTTCCGCCGTATTACCAAAACCCAACGAATCGGAGGATGCGATCAAGACCGCTCTTGCACAGGTGGAGCTTTCGGATGCATACACCCTCTATCCCCATGAGCTGTCTGGTGGCATGAAAAGCCGTGTATCCTTGGCACGTGCCTTGGTTTACGGTGGAGATCTTTTTCTGCTCGACGAGCCCTTTGCAGCTTTGGATGAGGAAATGCGAAATCGGCTTTCTCACACGCTGCGCAGTTTTCTCAAGGAACGTGGCATTTCCGCAATTCTGGTAACACACCAGCGCACCGATGCCGAGCAGATCGCCGATCGGATTCTCGAACTGTAAAAAAACAAAAAACAATGGCTATCAAAATCCAAAGTGGACTTGATAGCCGTTGCTTTTTATGATTCGGGTTGATCCTCTACCTGAAATGTAAAGGTCAGAATTCCACCGTATGTCCCCTCGGCAGGGATCCGATATTGATCGATTTCAATGTGGCCCGTTACACTTCCCTCCTGCAAAAAGGTATAAAAGATACCGTTCATTGCAATCGGGGTGTCGGTGTTCGATGCAGTCGGTGTATTGAACACCTCATAAGGCAGAACGTGATCTCCGCTATACAAATAGAATCCGTTGTGCGGTGTGGAAAGTGTAACCTTTACCTGCTTGCCATCCAGATCGGACAAGCCCGAAACACCGACGGTGAACGGCGTACTTTTGATCGAGGAGCTTTCGCTTTTGACGATCTCTCCCACCGCAATTCCTGTTGGAACACTTACGGTATAGCTCGGTGATGTGATCACAACGGTCTGTGCTGAAACCGACGCACCGTTCTCCGCTTCACCCGTCACCACGGTAGTCTCGGTAGCCGTTGCCGCAAAGCAGGCAGAGGACATACAGAACAGCACAGTCAATGAAAGCATCAGCAATAAAATTCTTCGCATATTACGTTCCTCCCCCTTCACGATCCCGATTCGGTTTCAATTTGAAAGATCAGCGTTCCGCCATAGGTTTCCGAACGGTCGATCTTGCTTTGGTCGATCTCCAATCTGCCGCTGACACTTCCGTTCCCATCAAATGAAGCAAGCACCGCATCCTTTTCAAGTGCTTCGCCGCCCGTTGCCTGATTATAGACGGCATACGGCAACGTACTCCCATCGGTTCCCGTCAGCACGAACGTCTCGCCCGTTGAGGGAGCGACCTTCACGGTGATCCTTTGACCAAACAAATACTGTACATGGGTTGCCGTGACGGTAAAATCGACCTTTGCGATCTTATCGGCGTCATTAGAGGACTTCTGTTCCAGAATTCCGAAATCGATCTCGGATGGAATCGAAATGCTGAAGGTAGGAGCAGGAATCGTGGCATTTGCCGTGATGTTGACATGTTGCACGATATCGGGGGAAGGTAATCCCAAATAGAGCGGTGTTTCTCCGTCTGCTTGCAATACCCGAGCAGGAGCAGACACCGATTCCGCCTGTGTGCCGTTGCCAACCTGTCCGTTCTCATTTGCACCCCAAGCATATACGTGACCGTCCTTATCCACGAATGCCGAATTGTTGTAATCCGCCGCAATATCGGTTATCGCACAGGAGTGTAACAGCAGGGTCGGGAGCTTATTGTTGCTTCCCGTCTGCCCCAATTGTCCCTTGGTATTGTCTCCCCATGTATAGATCTCACCGTTTGTACCAAGTGCTATCATATGCTTACTTCCCGAGGCAATATCGGAAAGCTTGACCGACTCGGGCATCGTGGTGTGATAGGATGTATTGAGAATGGAATATGTGATCTGATCGGCAGATCCGTTTCCGAACTGTCCGCTGTTTTTGCCGATATTCACGACCGTTGCACCTGCATCCAACAGAACAGAGGAATGCTCCAAGCCCAATGCTACCGAAAGAGCCTGATAGGAAGCCTCCGGATTTTCACACACGGGAGAGGTCAGATCCTGCGCACTGCTTTCGCCTGCCTGGTACGCGGAGTTTTCACCCCAAAGCCAGACCTTTCCAAAGGAATCAACTGCGGCGGCTGTTGCCTCGCCCGCAAAGATCTTTACGATAAACGTGTCGGAAAGGGACGGTATCAGCTCGGGTGCATTGGCATATGCCAATACGTCCTGTAAACCGATTCCCAGCACACCCGCCTGATTGTTTCCCCAAGAATAGACCTTGCCGTCTGCGGTCAAAGCAAAAGAGGTATTTCCGCCTGCGGCAACCGCAACTACCTTTTGAGAAAGTGACTCGACAAGCGTTGGGGTTGCGGAATCGATTGTATTTCCCAATCCAAGCTGACCCATGCTGTTCTCGCCCCACGTATAGACCTTTCCGTCCGCCGTCAGTGCCACGGCATGTGCAAAGCCTGCCGAAAGAGCAATGAATTTCTGCCCTCCGGAAACCTTTACGGGATTCTTTTTGGGATCAGACGTAGCCGTGCCGACACCCAGCTGACCTGCGTCATTTTTACCCCATCCCCATGCGGTGCCGTCGGATGCCAGTGCCAAAATAAACTCACTGCCCACACAAACCGAAGGATCGGCAAGCGATTCCTCCGCAAGCACGGGCAAATGATATTGCAATGTAAGTCCGATCAGCGTCACAATACTTAAAAGCAGTGCCAAAGCACGAATTCCTTTATTTTGCATACTAACACTCCTTTCGTCAATCATTTTACAATCAACTCGGCTTCCATCTGAACGCCGTTCATCGCGGTACGGTCGGTCAGGGACTCGGTTTCGATCAGAATCTTCATCGTATAGAACCCGGCATCAAGTGGACGCGAAAGAGTCAGATCGGTCACCGCCATACCGGGCGGGATCAAACCGGAGCGATAAAGCTCCTCGCCTGTTTCGGCAAGCACCAAAACAAAACGAAAATAGCAGGGATTCCCTTTGGGGTTGGGCAGAATCATTTGCACATTCGTTTTATTTTTCGGAAAATGAATGATCGAATACCCGGGAGCCGAGATGCTCCCCTCCTCCACATCACCTGCGCTGACATACAGATCCTTGTAATCCTTGGCATTCGGATCAATATCGGGATCTCTCCCGGCAGGCTGTAAGGACATTCCAAAAAAGAAACCACCCACAATCAGCGCAACCGTTACGGCTACCGCGATGATGAGGTGATGGGGCTTGATAAGGATTCCGTTCATATGAGGTACGGATCCCTCCGTAGGTGTCGCAACCTTCGCTCCATCCACTTCAGCTGAGGCATCAGACTTAGCTGCAATGCTCTCCACATCCAAGGAATCCCCCAAATCCGCGTCGGCTTCAGGTATCCCGTCCTGTACTGCTTCGGTCTGTGATGCTTCCGCCTGCGTTTTTTCCATCGACCCGGTTATGTCTTGTGTTTCGGTTTGTTGTGTTGTTTTTTCGGCGTTTTCCATGGAATCGCTCCTTTTTTGTCGAAAAAAATCCTTTATGTATCCATCATATTGTATCATTTTATGCCTTTTTTGTCAAGATATAATTCCATATTCGTGCTCTTTTTCACATTTTTTCGTTTTTTATCGTGTTTTATTCAACGTCCTCGTCTTTTTTATTAAAACAGGCTCATACATAAAGAGAGCCTCCATGAAAGGCATTTGAATCCTATCAATGAAGGCTCTTTCGTTTTTATTTGGTATACACCTTGAAATATCCTTGCGGATGAGAGCAGGTGGGACAGATCTTGGGAGGTTCCTTCCCCTCTACAACGTATCCGCAATTGATGCAGATCCATTTGGTCATAGGATCATTCGAGGTGAACATTTCTCCGTTCTTCACCTTATTCCATGCCGCACGGTAGCCCTCCTCATGCTGTTTTTCAATGCTCGCCACACGTGCAAACAGATCGGCGATCACATCAAAGCCCTCCTCGCGCGCGGTCTTTTCAAACTCGGCATACATGGTGGACCATTCAAAATTTTCACCCGAAGCGGCAGCGTCAAGATTTTTCTCGGTTCCTGACCAACCGCCAAGGTAGCGGAACCAGATCTCAGCATGCTCCATTTCATTCGCCGCTGTATCACGAAAGAGCTCCGAGACCTCAACATACCCATCTTGCTTTGCTTTTTTCTCAAACCATTTGTAACGCAGATACGCCTGAGATTCTCCACTGAGTGCGGTATGAAGATTTTTTTCGGTTTGTGTTCCGACGATGTTTTCCGCAAACACGCCGGGCTTTGTATAACCAGCCATTTTTTGTCCTCCAAAAAACAAAATCGGGGATACCCGTTACCCTTATTGTATCCCCAAAATTGATTGAATTATTCAGTTTTTTCATTTTTTTCTGCCTGCATTGCAAGCCATTCGGATTTCAAAATCGAGCAGATCCCCACGTTTGCATATACGCCCTTGATCAGCATCCCCTCGCGCATGACGCCCTCAAAGGTCATTCCCACATTCTCCATCACATGCTTGGATCTCTCGTTTTCCTGTATAAAGCGAGCCTCTACGCGGTGCAGCTTCAGATCCTCAAAGGCAAATTGCAATACACGCGTCAGCGCCTCGGTCGCAATTCCCTTCCCCCAATATTCGGGGTTGAGGACGTATCCGACCTCCGCACTGTCCGAGGAACAGTTGAAAGAGGTAAAGCCACAGGTTCCCACCATTTTGCAGTCGGGCTCATAAATCACCGCCCAATCATAAAACATGCCTGCGGCATAGCGATTTCCCAAATATTCCAGATACTCACGGGTATAGTCGCGATCGGGATGCGGATACCACGTCAGATATTTTGTGACGTCCGGACGGCTGGCGTATTCGTACATATCCGTTGTGTCCGCCACCATCATGCGTCGCAGAGTCAAGCGACTTGTGGTCAACTCCGGCAGATGTGAAAATACGCGATAAATTTTTTCTTTTTTCATGTTTCCAAAATGATCCTTTTTGATAGTCCATTTATATTATAATGAAAATGCTATGAAAAAGCAACAGTTTTTCAAAAATATTTGAAAGTATTTTCAATTCACTCTTTTTTTTTGCGGGCTTTTATGTTATAATGTATATACTGTGCGCTTGACGCCGCATCAAACACAGGCAAGAAAGGAGAGGCATGATGGACTTTATCATGAAGGACGTGCTTTCGGGTGAATTGATTCCCATTCTGTTGGGCACTTCTGCCGAAGCCGTTGAAACGGCACGCCGTATGTACCGTATGTACGGTGTGGTCTCCCATGTGTTTTGCGATAAGATCCCTCTGCCGCGCCGCCTGTCGCTTTGTATGAAATTTCACATCATTCGTCACACCTCGGATGAACGCTTGATGATACACGCACTAAAGGATTTTGCCGAACAGCTTGAAAATGCAGATGTGATCCTGTATTTGATCCCCTGCACCGAGAAATACGCCAATATCGTATGGCAACACCGCGACGAGCTGGAACGCCGCTTTGTCATTGCCGATCGACCCGAGATGAATCGTGTATGGTTTGGCGAGGACGCAAATGAGCAAAGGGGGGCTACCAAATGAATCAACCGAAAAAGCTCTTGGGCGTATTGGGCGGACTTGGTCCAATGTCAACCGTATATTTTTGCGAGCTTTTGACCTCTCATACAAGAGCGACCTGTGATACCGATCACATCGATATGCTGATCAGCAGTCGCGCCTCGACCCCCGACCGTACCGCCTTCATTTTGGGAAAAAGCGATCTCGATCCGTTGCCTGTGATGCAAGAGGAAGCACAGCGTCTTGTCAATGCGGGAGCCGACCTTTTGGTCATTCCCTGCAATACAGCACATTATTTTTACAACGGCTTACAGACGTCATGCAGAGTGCCGATCCTGAACATCATCCGCGAAACGGTAGAACAGCTGCACCGAAGCGGTGTCAAGCGATTTGGCTTGCTTGCAACCGAGGGAACAGTCCGCTCGGGCGCGTACAAGCAGGTGTGCGAGCCGCTGGGGCTTATGTGTGAAACACCTACAGACGCCGAGCAGGCAGTCATTTCTTCCATTATTTTTGATGACATCAAACAAAATCGCACGGTGGATCTCGATGCTTTTTTGCGCGTGGCAGATGCCATGCGTCAAAGAGGCTGTGAACGCCTTGTTTTGGGGTGTACCGAGCTGTCACTTCTGAAAAAGGTGCTTCTGCAAGACAGTATCTACTTGGATTCCCTGGAGGTTTTGGCGCACCGTACGATCGTAGCCTTTGGAAAGCATCCTATCGGATTTGCAAAGGAATTTGACTCCTTGGAACAGGGGGCAGACAAATGAAAGCGCATGAGCTGTTATGCACCCTCTCTCACTGTCAGGGAATTCCCGACATAGAAATCGATTCGGTGGCGGAAAATGCCACCCTTGCCAATGCGCATTCGGTTTTCGTCTGCATTCGGGGAGTCCGACATGACGGACATCTGTTTGCATCACAGGCGTATGAGCAGGGCTGTCGCATCTTTGTAGCCGAGCAGACACTGTCCTTGCCTTGCGATGCGATCGTCATTCGTGTTTCCAACACGCGAAAGGCTTTGGCGACCCTTGCCTGCCGACTGTATGGGAATCCCTCGCACCGTATGCACCTCATTGCGATTACGGGAACCAAGGGAAAGACCACTACCGCACAGCTGATATTCAAAATTCTGAATGCAAACGGTATCTCTTGCGGCTATATCGGCACCAACGGAATCACCTATCAAGGGATTCACTTGCCGACTCGCAACACCACACCCGACGCATTAACGCTTCAACGATCCCTGGGCAATATGCTGGATGCAGGAGTTCATACCGCTGTCATTGAGGTCTCCTCGCAAGCATTGATGCAACACCGTGTTGACGGAATCCGCTTCCGTACTCTGCTTTTCACCAATCTCTCGCCCGATCACATCGGACAGAACGAGCATCCCGATTTTGAGCATTATAAGGCATGCAAGCATCGGCTGTTCACGGATTTTGATTCCGAGACGGTGATATACAATGCCGACGACCCAAGTGCCGCCGATATGCTGAAGGACACGGTTGCCGCCCGTCGAATCTCCTGCTCGGTCAGCAACGAAAAAAATGATTATGCTGCATCCAATGTGGCGCTTTTGCGTGATCGCGCCGCGCTCGGCGTTTCATTTGAGCTGCACACATACGGTGAAACTCGCTCCTGTTCCCTTCCCTTACTCGGAACCGTAAACGCATCCAACGCGCTTCTTGCATTGGCAACGGCAAACGCTGTATTTGGGCTTTCGCTTGACTGTGCGGTCGAGTCGCTTCGACAGGCTACCGTGGATGGCAGATCCGAGATGTTTCCCCTACCTAATGGAGCCTGTGCCGTGATCGACTACGCCCACAACGGGACAAGCCTGCGACAGCTGCTGTCCACACTTGCACAATACCGTCCCACCCGTCTGATCGCCCTGTTCGGCTCGATCGGTGAGCGCGCACAGATGCGAAGGAAAGAGCTTGGTGAGGCGGCGGCAGAGCTTTGTGACATTTGTTTTCTGACCTCGGACAACCCCGCGCATGAGGATCCGAATGCGATCATCGAGGATATTGCCGAAGCCTTTTCGGGATCCGACACACTTGTGTTCAAGATTCCCGACCGCGCCGAGGCGATCCGAAAAGCGATTTCGATGACCCGATCGGGTGACATTCTTGTTCTTGCGGGAAAAGGACATGAGTCCTACCAGCTGATCGGAGATGAAAAGATTCCCTTCTGTGAGCGAGAAATTCTGGAAGGGGCGATCCGCGCTCTTGTACCTTAATCAAAAAATTCATTTAAAAAGCAACTAAAAAACAAGATCAATCAAATCGACTGATCTTGTTTTTTATGTTTCAAGATGATGATCCTTCAGATGCAAGCGGACGAATGGTCAAATGATCGACACTTATGGAGCTTGAATGTACCCGATAGCCGACCATTCCGTGCAAAAACGGCGAGTCCGTATCCTGATAGGTCATGATCAGCCTTCCGTCAACGCTGATGCGGAGCGTGTTTTCATTCACCTCCACCTTTATGCGATAGGTTTGACCTTTTTTTACATCCAAAGAAACTCTCTTCAATTCCTTCCAATCATAATTTTGCTTTCCCAAAACGATGGAACCATTGCCAAGTCCGATAAAATAGCCCTGAAGATAGTCACTTCCTTGCGGAAACCGAGTGGAATTTTCCTCTGTGGTTGCGGGATTTGAAACACGCACACAAAGACCTGCATTGATATCTTCCGAATTGACGGCAATATCGGTTTCGACAACATAATTGCTCCAATTTGCAGAGCCGATCATGTACTTGCCGAAATCGCTCTTCAAAACCAGCTTTCCGTTCTCAAAGCTCCAATCTCCGTCCCGATAAGTCGAAACGGTAGCATTTTGAAAATCGTAGGATTTCTCTTCTACCGCTTCCGATCGATGGAAAGAAAAGCTTAACAGATCGGAAATTCCCGACTTGACACGAAACGTTGCAATTCCCGTGCCCGAATTCAAGGTCAGATTTCGCAAAGCAATACGCGATTGTGTACCTTTTGAGGACGGCAAGGAAAGCTCCCCTAACCGAATATCGTCTTGGTATATCTCCAGCACACAAGCCCGATTGGATCGGTATTCGAGAATCAGATCGTAATTTCCCGATTTACTTGTGCGAGTTTGATACGTATATGTATTTCCCGTCATCGCATGCAGGTATTTCACACCGTCATAGACCTTGAACTCAGCCGTGTCTTCCGCACAGGAAAAAGCGGGAATCGGACTCTCTACGGGCTTATATACGTCTTTCAGCGTAGACTGCAATACACCGTTGGTTGCACCGACAAAGCCAACGGTTGCCGTTCCCTCTTCACAGAATACGCCAACCGCGCCGCTACCAAGCGCACTTTTGCATGAAAGCAACTCACGGTTATTGACACAAACGGTATATTCCTCCCCGCTTTTGCGAACCGAAAACAAAATCAAAGCGTCCTTTCGTAGGTTCTCGGAAAAGCTTGCCGTAACAGGTGCTTTATGCTCGGTTCGATTTCCGTTCACCATAAACACAAGCGTCAATTCGGACGCGTCGATATCGAGGGTCGCCCTTGCATAATTCTGCTCGTCTTGATATCCAAATAAAATACCTGCCTTTCCCGAAATTGCCTTGAAGTTGTATTCCGCCGTATAATCATCCTCCAAACGCTCTTTTGAGACGGCACTCCCATTTGCGGAAAGCAAGAAGGCTTCGTCAACCAAGCTTCCACTGACAACCGTCCAATCCGTAAGCTCGTCCTCCTGTTCAAATCTGCAGTACAGATCAGGCATTTTGGGGGCTTGCTGATGGGTTGTCGTGGGTCCCAGCACAACGGTTTCACTCCCGTTGAATACAATCCGATCAATATTCATGTCGCGCTGCGGAACAATCTTGTGAGAATGATAAACGATATAATATTCGTCCAAATTCGGGCCCAATACCGTTGAACTGTGTCCGATGCCCTTCACGGTTTTACTGTCGGTAGAAAGAAGCAGGGGGTTGTTTTGGGCGGTCTGAAAAGTAAGCGGAGAGCTACCAACGGCATAATGGATGCGATATCCCGCTGACCATACGTGGTTACCGGTATACGTCATATAATACACACCGTTATGCTTTACGATCATGGGTCCCTCGGTCCAACCATGCATATCGCATGGAATTTTGACTCCCGAAGCAACGTCAACCCGATCGGGTGCGCTCATGGAATATGCCATGATGCCGTCATACGCGGCACAGTAAAAATGCCATGAGCCGTCATCATCCACAAATACGTTTCCGTCAATCGACAAGCCAAAGTTATCGGTCACCGCATAAAACGGCCCTGTGGGAGAATCGCTTTTTAAAACGTAGTGTCCGTTCCCACCCGGAG
>JAZOPW010000250.1:0-3991 GCA_045655785.1 Eubacteriales bacterium | reverse complement strand
GATCACGTCGGAGCATACCGCGGTTGCGGACAAGCTGGGCGGTGCGGTCAAGCTGATCGGACATACCGAGCGCATCGAAGACAAGATCTATGCGGCGGTTTCTCCCTATTTCGTACCTGCATCAAATCCTATCAGCCACGTTGACGGCGTATTCAATGGGATCCTTGTCGATGCCAATATGCTGGGACGCGCACTCTTCTACGGAGCGGGTGCCGGCAAGCTGCCTACCGCAAGTGCGGTTGTGGCGGACATCATTGATATTGTTTCCCACCGTGCCGAGGAGCGCAAGTTGCCGCAATGGAGGGGGGCTGTTGCGTCGGATCTTGCCGATCCCGAGGCGTATGCCTGCCGCCGTGTCTATTTGATTGAGGGCTGCCCGAAGTGCGCAGCAAAAGCCAAGGCGTCTCTCGGAACCGAGGATTGTGTCTTTCTTTGTGACGACAAATTTATTGTTGTCAGTCCCGTCATGACCGCGAAGGCGTCAACGGACGCGCTTGCGTCTGCAGGATTGGAAGCTGTTTTCTGCTTGCCTGTGCTGGATTGACCGATTTTGTGTGACATGATCATAATAATATAATAATATGATACTTTCGGAGTTTCAAAAAAAGAACACGGATGAGCAGGAGTCGGACTCTTACGCGAATTATTTGCTTTGCCTGTCTCTTGATATTGGAGAGGAGCTGTTGAAGAGCGGTGCGGAGGTTCACCGTGTGGAAAATACCATTGAGCGCATCTGTATGGCGTATGGAGCGGCACACGTTGAGGTCTTTGCCATTACTTCGCTGATCATTGCTTCGGTGCGTATGAGCGACAACAGCTATTCGAATCAGGTGAGGCACGTGTACAATTCGTCGTTCCACCTTTCCAACCTCGAGGAATTCAACGCCGTATCGCGAACGATTTGCCGGGATACGCCTGCCTTGGAGGAGGCTGACAGGATGATTCGCGAGGCGAAAACACGCAGAAACTATCCTGTGCTGTTGCTGTTTCTGGGAAGTCTTCTGACATCCGGTTCGTTTACACTCTTCTTTGGCGGTGGCATCCGCGACGCCGTGGTGGCTCTGTTTATCGGAATCGTGGTTGCGGCGATCGACCGTATCCGTTCCTCATACATCAATCAGCTTGCAAAGCTTGTGATCACGTCCTTTGTGGCGGGGAGCCTGGCTTACCTTTCCGTGATGTTGGGACTTGGCGTGAATCTTGACGCGATCCTGATCGGTACCATCATGCTTCTGATCCCGGGGCTGGCGTTCGGTAACGCGGTGCGCGACCTGTTGTGCGGCGATATCCTTGCCGGCATTTTACGAACCGTTCAATCCTGCCTTTCGGCTGTGTTGATCGCGTTCGGGTTTATGATGGCGGCATTGCTCTTGGAGAGCTTCGGCTTTGTGCGCGCCGAAATCACGGGAGGACAACCGCTTTGGGTAGAGCTTGTCTCGGCTACAATCGGAACGGCGTCATTTTCCCTGATGTTTCGCTCGAAGGTCAAATACCTTCCCGTTGTTTCGGTTTGCGGATTTTTTACCATCTCGATCTATTTGTTTGCCGCTTCCCGTGGGTTATCGCAGTTTCTTTGCGCCTTTCTTGCCGCAAGCTTTACCATGGCATTTTCCGAGGCTTGTGCGCGGATTCTCCATGCGCCTACCATCGCTTTCTCGGCTCCGGGTGCAATCTCAATTGTCCCGGGAAGTGCGCTTTACTATACAATGGACGCACTTTTGTTTGGAGAGAGCGGTCGGGTGAGCACGTATTTTACACAGACCCTTCTGATCAGTGCGGGGATCGCGCTGGGTATGGTTCTGGTTTCCATCATCACAAATTCGATCGTACATCTTGCGCAAAACAGAAGGAAGAAAACCGAATAATCCTTTTGAAACAAGCACCTTTGGAACAAAATGCCAAAGGTGCTTGTTTTTGGTCAAAACACAATATCTTGTGGAAAATATTTTTAAAAAACACAAAATATTGTGTTTTTACTACTTGACAAGCACTTTAAAGTGTGATATACTGTTAGAGCATCACCGCCATGGGCGCGGTGAATGCCTTGAGGCAATACCGCTCCCCCATCGGTCGAAGCAGTGTTGCCTTTTATGGCGAAAGAGGAATTTCTGAATGAACATTCAAGGCTATCAAAAAATGACACTGCTGGATTATCCGGGAAGGGTCGCCTGCACGGTCTTTACCGGCGGATGCAACTTAAGGTGTCCGTTCTGCCACAACGCAGGTATTGTACGCAACCCTTGCGAGTACGAAAGTGCCGAGAGGGAAGTGCTGGATTACCTTGCACGCAGAAAGGGACTGCTCGACGGCGTTTGCATCACAGGGGGCGAGCCCCTGCTGCAGCCCGATCTTGCGGATTTTATCGAACGTGTCAAGTCGATGGGATATCTTGTCAAGCTCGATACCAACGGGAGCTTGCCCGACCGTCTGTCCCGCCTGTTATCCATGGGACAGATCGATTACGTGGCGATGGATGTCAAAAGCTCTCCGACAGGGTATGCCCGCGCAACGGGCGGCGATGCCGACCCCTCGTGCTTTGCCGAAAGCATGCGACTGATCCGATCAAGCGGGATCGCGCATGAGTTTCGTACCACGGCGGTCAAGGGGATCCATACGAGAGAAGACTTTGAAGAGATCGGAAAATGGATCGGCGCGGATGAGCCTTACTTTATTCAAGGCTTTGTTGATTCGGGAAATCTTCTCGGCAGCGGCTGCTCCGCTTTTGATGCGGATGAGATGCAAGCCCTGCTCCAAGCGGTTATCCCCTTTATCCCAAGCGCACAGCTGCGCGGAATATCGTAAAGCAATAGAAGCTACAAAAAGAAAAATGAAAGAGGAGAAAGTATGTATCGCGTAAACAAACGAGACGGAAAGGTTGCGGAATTCGACATATCGAAAATTTCCGAGGCGATCAAAAAGGCTTTTGAAGCATGCGAGCGCCAATTCAACGATAACATTATTGATTTTCTTGCGCTGAAGGTTACTTCTGACTTTGAGCCCAAGGTTGCAGACGGACTGATCGCGGTCGAGGATATCCAGGACAGCGTGGAGACCGTGCTGGTACAGGCAGGATATGCCGACGTGGCAAAGGCTTATATCCTGTACCGCCGTCAGCGTGAAAAGATGAGAAACATGAAGTCAACGATCCTTGACTATAAGGAATTGGTTGACAAGTACGTAAAGAATATCGACTGGCGAGTCAAGGAGAACTCGACCGTAACCTATTCGGTAGGCGGTCTGATCCTTTCTAACTCGGGTGCGATCACAGCAAACTATTGGCTGTCCGAGGTCTATGACGACGAAATCGCAAAGGCACACAAGAATGCCGATATCCACCTGCACGACCTTTCGATGCTGACGGGATATTGCGCAGGCTGGTCGCTCAAGCAACTGATCGAGGAGGGTCTTGGCGGCGTTGGCGGCAAGATCACCTCGGCTCCTGCCAAGCATCTGGCAACGCTTTGCAATCAGATGGTCAACTTCCTCGGTATCATGCAGAACGAGTGGGCAGGCGCACAGGCGTTTTCTTCCTTTGATACCTATCTTGCCCCCTTTGTAAAGGCAGATAATCTCTCTTATGACGCAGTCAAGAAGTGCATCGAGTCCTTTATTTACGGCGTAAATACCCCCAGCCGTTGGGGTACACAGGCTCCCTTCTCGAACATCACTCTGGACTGGACCGTTCCTCATGACCTGGAGGACGAGTACGCCATCGTGGGCGGTAAGAGAATGGACTTCAAGTACGGTGACTGTAAGAAGGAAATGGACATGGTCAACCGCGCATTCATCGAGATCATGATCGACGGTGACGCAAACGGACGCGGCTTCCAATATCCCATCCCCACCTACTCGATCACCCGTGATTTCGACTGGTCCGAGACCGAGAACAACAAGCTTCTCTTTGAGATGACCTCGAAATACGGAACTCCCTATTTCTCGAACTACGTCAATAGCGATATGGAGCCCTCCGACGTGCGCAGTATGTGCTGCC
>JAZOPW010000249.1:0-3560 GCA_045655785.1 Eubacteriales bacterium | reverse complement strand
CATCAAGGTCCCCCCTCTTTGTGGTCTCATCTTCAAATGCGTCCGCAAAGCTCCGAAAAAGAAGTGAATTTTTTGTCAGAAAACTTTTTGAAAAAAGTTTTCCGACACCTTTCAAAAACTTCCCCAAAATGGTTATTTGCTAGATTGGGAATGTTTGATTACTCGAGATCAACAATAGCTCCCGCCAGCATTTTGGGACCACTACCCAAAATGCTCCAAACGATAGTTTTTCCTTGACAACTCTGTTTGCTACACGAAGATTTTTATTCGTAGGGCGGGCAGGGTTAGTGGTCCCTGACCGCTGGCGGGAGCAATTGTATAGCTAAAGCGCACTAAATTGTAAACTTTAGCCAATAATCCTTTTGGGGAAAGTTCTTGGAGGTGTCGGAACCCAAGAATATTTCGCAAGCGAAATATTCCCGTAGCAACGGAACGTTGCGTTGTTCTTCTCAAGAAGGTTCTGACGAAAAAACGACAAAAAACTCACACTCTATAATACAGACAATAAATTCATCAGGAGGTTTTCACAAGGTTATGTTCAAGAAAAAAGAATGCGTTGCCATGCTGCTTGCAGGCGGACAGGGAAGCCGTCTCTACGCGCTGACACAAAAGACGGCAAAGCCGGCGGTCTCGTTCGGCGGCAAATACCGCATCATCGACTTTACCCTTTCCAACTGCGTCAACTCGGGCTTTGACACCGTGGGCGTTCTGACGCAGTACCAACCTCTGCTACTCAATGACTACATCGGAAACGGTCTCCCCTGGGACCTTGACCGCACCTTTGGCGGTGTCAAGATCCTGCCGCCTTATCAGGGCAACACGGGTGCCGATTGGTACAAGGGAACCGCAAACGCGATCTGGCAGAACATGGAGTTCATCAATCGCTATGACGCGAAATACGTGCTGGTGCTTTCGGGTGACCACATCTACAAGATGAACTATGCCAAGATGCTCGAATATCACAAGGCACAGGGTGCAGACTGCACCATTGCGGTCATCGACGTGCCGATCGAAGAGGCAAGCCGCTTTGGTATCATGAGCACCAATGACGACGGCAGCATCTACAAATTCAGTGAAAAGCCGAAGAACCCCGACAGCACAAAGGCGTCGATGGGTATCTACATTTTCACAAAGGACAAACTGCAGAAATACCTCGAAGCCGACAGCAAGGATCCCGCGTCCTCCAACGACTTCGGTAAAAACATCATCCCCACGATGCTTGCGAACAAGGAAAAGATGATGGCGTATCCCTTTGAGGGCTATTGGAAGGACGTTGGAACCATCCAATCTCTCTGGGAGGCAAACATGGATCTGTTGGGCGAGCGTCCCGTGCTTTCTCTCTTCGACGAGAGCTGGCGCATCTTCAGCCGCCACGGTGCGGAGTCTCCGCAGTTCGTGGGAGAGGGTGCGGTGATCGTCAATTCCTCGATCACAGCCGGATGTGAGATCCTCGGAACCGTGCGGAACAGCGTGCTGGGTCCGGGTGTTACGGTTGAGGAGGGTGCCGTTGTAGAGGACAGCGTGATCTTCAACAACGTCCACATCGGCAAGGGCGCAACGGTCAGATATTCGATCCTCGATGCCAACGTCACGATAGGTGACAAGGCGACCGTGGGCGAGTCTCGCGAGAGTGCAGAGGGCATCGCCGTAATCGGTGCCGACGTATCGGTTCCCGCCGGAAAGAAGATCGAAGCCGGCGCGATGATCTCGGAAATGTAAGGAGGAAGAGGACATGACAGCAGCAGGATTGATTTTTTCCAATATTCACGACCAAAGCATTCCGGAAATGACGCAAAGACGCACGATGGCAAGCATTCCCTTCGGATGCCGCTACCGTCTGGTTGACTTCGCGCTTTCCAACATGGTCAACTCCGACATTACCAACGTCGGTATCATCACACACTACAATTACCAATCGCTGATGGATCACGTCGGCAACGGCAAGGACTGGGATCTGGCGCGTCGCTCGGGCGGCATCAAGATCCTGCCCCCGTACGTGACGGCTTACGAGAATTCGGCATCGAATAAGCTTTACGAAAACCGTCTGGAGGCTCTGATGGGGGCAGTCAACTTCATCAACCGTTGCGGTGCCGACTATATCGTGCTTTCCGACTGTGATACCATTCTGAATATCGACCTGAACGACGTGATCAAGGATCACATCCAATCGGGTGCCTACATGACCATTGTGACCAAGAAGCTCGAGCCCGGCAAATATCATTTTGACCTGCCTGTGAGCGTATTGAAGGTGGACGAGGACAACCGCATCACCGATCTTGCCGACTACTGTCCCGAAAAGGGAAAGGAGATCATCAGCACCAATATCATGGTCATCAGCCGCACCGATCTGCAGTCTGCGGTCAACGAGGCGATCGCACGCGGAAAGAAGAGCTTCCACAAGGACATTATCGCAAAGAATCTCAAAAAGAAGCTGATCCGTGCCTATCCGTTCCACGGCTGGTACTCGCAGGTCACTTCTCTGGAGGGATATTTTGACAGCTCGATGAAGCTTTTGTCGGCTGAGGTGCGTCGCGACCTGTTCGAGGCACCCGACCGCCGCATCTTTACGAAGATCCGCAACAGCGCGCCCACCAAGTACGCCGAGGGTGCCTGTGTGAAAAACAGTCTGCTTGCCGACGGCTGTGTCATTGAAGGAACGGTGGAAAACTGCATTTTGTTCCGAAACGTACACATTGGCAAGGGGACGGTGGTGAAGAACTGCATTCTGTTGCAGGACACCTATGTTGGAGCAAACGCAAGCCTGAACTGCGTGATCACCGATAAAAACGTGGTCATCAAGGATGACCGCACCCTGTCGGGACATCAGACTAAGCCCTTCTTTATCGGAAAAGGCGAAACCGTGTAAGGGAGTTGCTGATCAAAAGAAAGGAAAAACTATGAAAAAAATATTATTTGCCGGAGCGGAGGCAATGCCCTTTGCGGCTACCGGCGGACTCGGTGACGTGCTGGGGTCACTCCCTGCGGCACTTGCGAAAAGCGGTGAGGTCGACGTGCGCGTCGTCCTGCCCCTGTATGCCGCCGTTTCCGAGGAGTACAGACGGAAAATGAAGCAGGAAGCCGTGTTTTTCGTCAAGCTCTCCTGGCGCGAGCAATATTGCGGCGTTTACAGCCTCAAGCAAAACGGCGTCACCTACTATTTTATCGACAACGAATATTATTTCAAGCGTCCCGCGCTCTACGGCTTTTTTGACGACGGCGAGCGTTACGCTTATTATTGCATGGCGGTCATGGAGCTGATGACAAGGCTGGATTTCTTCCCCGACATCCTGCACGCCCACGATTGGCAAGCGGCACTCACGGTGGTGTATCTCAATTGCCTCTACCGTCAGCGTCCCGGATACCAAGGCATCCGCACCGTGTTCACCATCCACAACATCGAATACCAGGGCAAATACGATTTCTCGATCCTTGGCGACGTCTTTGCGCTGGGCGAGAACGAGCATACCCTGATGGAGCATAGCGGATGCATCAACCTGATGAAGGCGGCAATCGAGTGTGCCGACCGTGTCACCACCGTCAGCCCCCGCTATGCCGAGGAG
>JAZOPW010000248.1:0-5514 GCA_045655785.1 Eubacteriales bacterium | reverse complement strand
GATATATTTTTTGGGCAGATCTGCCTCGGTCAGGATCTCATCGCGATGGAGCGACACCAAAGCCGTCTCAGCGGTGGGAAGCATAAAGCGACGACGCTCGTCCTCGGCGGACTCCAGCCAATAGACGTCATCCTGGAATTTGGGGAACTGACCCGCGGTCAAGCCGCACTCATAGCCCAGCATATGCGGTACCAGCATCAGATTGTAGCCGTTTCCAAGGTGGAAGTCAACAAAATAGTTGAGGATCGCCCACTCCAGACGCGCGCCGAGACCCGAGTAGATCCAAAATCCGTTGCCTGAGAGCTTGACACCGCGTTTGTAATCGATCAGACCGAGGTCGGTGCAAAGATCAACGTGATTTTTGGGTTCAAAATCAAATTTACGGGGCTCGCCGTAGTAACGAAGCGGCTCATTGTTCTCTTTTCCGCCGGGAAGCAGATCCTCGTCGGGCAGATTGGGGAGTCCGAGCATAAAGGAGGTCAACTGTGTCTCGATCTCCTTCAGCTTGTCGTCATTCGCCTTGACCTTGGCACCCATCGCCTTCATTTCGGCAAAAATGGGAGCCGTGTCCTTGCCCTCCTTCTTGTATTGCGGAATCAGCTTATTGGTCTTGTTCTGCTCTGCCTTGAGCGCCTCGGTCTCCGCGATCAGAGCGCGGCGGTCGCTATCTAGACGCAGGATCGCCTCGATGTCCTCCTTTGCGTCCTTGCCCTTTTTTGCAAGACGGGCAATCACTTCATCGGGTTTTTCTTTGATATATTTAATGTCAAGCATGATTTTTCTCCTGTTTTTCTTCTTTTTTATAGATTCAAAGCTCCTCGGCAAAGAAATCGTTGCCGCAAATGCTCTTCAAAAGTGCTTCCAGATCGTCATCGTCACTGTACGCCAGCTCCACGACCTTCTTTTTCGCGGTTTTCAGGATCCGCACCTTGCGTCCGAGAACCGTAACCGCACGATGTTCCAGATCGCGCATGTAGACCTTTTTCTGCGTAAGCCCCTCGTCTTCCTCAAGAGATGCGTCGGGCTCATAGTTCAAAAGACGGATGGTTTTCTCCACGTCGCGCACAGAAAGGTCCTTTTCAATGATCTTTTGCGCAAGAGAGATCATCTGATCCTCTTTTTTGAGTCCCAAAAGCGCGCGCGCATGACCTGCACTCAGGTCACCGCCCCGCAACAGCTCCAGCACTTCCTCGGGCAGATCCAACAAACGCAGCATATTTGTGACCGCAGAACGGCTCTTTCCTACCTGCTTTGCAACCTGATCCTGCGTCAGACCGAAGCGATCGATCAACGCATCGTATGCCAATGCCTCTTCCACTGCGTTTAGATCCTCGCGCTGAACGTTCTCAATCACGGCAACCTGTGCCGCTTTGAGGTCGTCTCCGTCCAAAATGACCGCCGGAATCTCACTCAGACCTGCCATTTTTGCGGCTCTCCAGCGACGTTCGCCGGCGATGATCTCATACGTCCCCTGCAAAAGAGGACTTTCACGCACGATAATCGGCTGTAAAACGCCAAATTGACCAATCGAATCCGCCAATTGCTCCAATGATTCGTGCGAAAATGTCTTTCGGGGCTGATCACTGCGGGGCTCAACGTCTGCAATTCGCAAATTGGTAGCGGCATTGCTGCGGTCGCCCGGCAGAATATTGTCGTCAAGGAGCGAATAAAAGTCGCGTCCAAGCCCACTTCTTGATTTTGCCATCTTATTTCTCCTTTTTCAGATCAAAAGACCCTTGTCAGATTCTTTCTGCAAGCTCTTTCGCAACATTCATGTATTCGATCGCACCCTTTGAGCGCTTTTCGTGGTAATATACAGGCGCGCCGAAGCTGGGTGCCTCCGAAACCTTTACGTTGCGCGAGATCGGAGTCTCGAAGAGCTTGTCCGCATAGTGCTTGCGCAGCTCGTTGATCACCTGCATCGAGAGGATCAGACGGCTGTTGTGCATCGTAATCAGGATGCCCGTGACGTTCAGATCCTTATTATAATAGGTTTTGATGCGGCTGATCGTGAACATCAGCTGCGAAAGTCCCTCAAGCGCGAAAAATTCGCACTGCATGGGGATCACAACGCCGTCACTTGCGGTCATCGCATTCACAGTGAGCATGCCGAGCGAGGGAGGACAGTCGATCATGATGTAATCATACTTGTCGCGAACGGCATCAAGCTTCTGTTTCATGACATATTCGCCGTTTTCTACGTTTGTAAGATCCATTTCTGCGCGAGCAAGACCGGTGTTTGCCGGAATAACCGACAAATTGTCGTATCTGGAGCGAATGGTAACATCATCAGCGGAGAGACCTGCGGTCAGCATATCCAAAACCGTGGTTTTCAATCCCTTTTTGACAATTCCCATGCCGCTGGTGGCATTTCCCTGGGGATCGAGGTCGATCAAAAGCACTTTATACCCCAAAACGCCGAGAGACGCCGCAATATTGACGGCAGAAGTTGTTTTTCCAACGCCGCCTTTTTGGTTGGCAAAAGCAACGATTTTTCCCATCTGTTTTCTCATTCCTTTCTTTTTATCGTAAAATCCGTTCGTCAGAACAAAATATTTGTTTTTTGCAACTATAGTTTGAGATTGCAGTACAATTATTATACCATAAAGGAAGGCAAAATGCAATATATATTCAAAAGAAAAGAAAGATTTCTTTCTTTGTTCATATGTTTCACGTGAAACATCATGAACCGCGCTTTTAAAATGTTTCACGTGAAACATCCAATCAAAAAGCCACCAAAGGGGTTCAAGTAAAACATCAAAGTCGTCAAAACAAAAAGTTTCACGTGAAACATCCGTTTTGCTTGTGTTCGGAAGGTTTCACGTGAAACATTTGATGTATTTTCTGTTTAAAGCGGCTTTTTTAAGATTGCCGCATATGCACGCGGATAAAGTGCAGGGGTTTGCTTTTGCTTTTTGATCAAAATCGTGCTTCGCGCCTCGGGAGCGCCGTCTGACAGGATCAAAGGACGGGACAGGTTTTGAATCTCGCCACCGCCGAGCGTCTGGACCCCTTTTTGCGCCTCAAAAAGTTCTTCATCGGCTTTTGCGCCCTTTAAAGCCAATAAAACGCCGCCAAGTTTCAGATAAGGGATGCAAAGCTCACTCAAAACATTCAATCTTGCCACGGCGCGACTTGTGACTACGTCAAATTTGCCGAGTGAGTTCATGATCGCGCGATCTTCGGCGCGTCCCGCAATGGCGGTCAGATTTCGCAAGCCGATCTTTTGTGCGGCAGAGGTGACAAATCCGATCTTCTTCGCGGTGCTGTCCAATGCAGTGATTTGCAGATCGGGACGGGCAATCGCCAACGGAATCGACGGGAATCCGGGGCCGCATCCAAGATCCAGCACCGACGCACCGTTCGGGATCAGATCGACTGCCAGAAGAGAGTCGCACAGGTGTTTGTCGATCACATCGGGCAGATTTCGAATCGCGGTCAGGTTTGTGGTTTGGTTTACCTCAAGAAGATAGAGAGAAAAATCGTAAAACTGCTTGATTTTTGCGTCATCGAGCACGTTGATCGCGTTTCGTTGCAGGGATGCGCAAAAGGAAACTGAAAAAGCACTGTAATCCATCTAAAAACCTCATTTCATACCAAGATAGATCAAAAGCACCGAAATATCTGCAGGATTGACGCCGCTGATGCGAGAAGCTTGTCCGATCGTGCGCGGTCGAATTTTTTCAAGCTTTTGTGCCGCTTCCAGACGCAATCCGCGAATCTGCTTGTAGTCAAGATCATCGGGCAGACGTTTTTCTTCCAGCTTGTGCTGGCGTTGTACCTCGGAAAGCTGGCGGTTTGCATAGCCTGCGTATTTGATGCTGACCTCAACCGTCAGCGCGACGGCGGTCGGCAGCTTGGGGCGTGTGGGGTCGATTTCGGCAAGCTGTGCGTAGGTCACGGGCGGACGGCGGAGCAGATCGGCAAGAGATGCACCCGACTTCAGCTCGGTCTCAGCGATTGATAATAGGAAGGGATTTGCTTGCGCGGGTGAGAGATGGGTATGCTCCAAGCGCTCGATCTCTTCATCTTCCAAGGCTTTTTTGGACAAAAATTGCTGATAACGTGCCTCGCTGATCAAGCCTGCCTCGTATCCGATTGGGGTCAGACGCAGGTCGGCGTTGTCCTGACGCAGGAGCAAGCGGTATTCCGAGCGCGACGTCATCATGCGGTAGGGTTCGTTGGTTCCCTTGGTCACCAGATCGTCGATCAGCGTGCCGATATAGCTGCCGGAACGCTCCAAAATGATGGGTTCAAGTCCCTTGACCGCACGCGCGGCGTTGATTCCTGCGACAAGTCCCTGTGCCGCGGCTTCCTCATAACCCGAGGTGCCGTTGAATTGTCCTGCGCCGTACAGTCCCTTGATCTGCTTGAACTCCAGCGACGCGTCCATCTGCGTGGGATCGGCACAATCGTACTCGATGGCATATGCGTAGCGCATGATCTCGGCGTTCTCAAAGCCGGGGAGCGAGTGCAGCATTTCGTACTGCACGTCGGTGGGAAGGGAAGTGGAGAAGCCTTGGATATACATTTCGCCCGTATCCTCACCCATCGGCTCCACAAAAAGCTGATGCCGTTCCTTGTCGGCAAAGCGAACCAGCTTATCCTCGATCGACGGGCAATACCGTGGGCCTGTACCGTGGATCTTGCCTGAATAAAGTGCGCTTCGGTGAATGTTTTCGCGAATAATGCGGTGGGTCTCTGCGTTTGTGTAGACGATATGGCATGGAATCTGTTCTATATTATCGAACATATGTTCTAAATTTTGCGAGCTGTAGGGAAGGATCTTGTCCTCGCCGGGCTGTTCCTCCAGGCGCGAGAAGTCGATGGTCTGACGCTTGACGCGCGCGGGGGTACCGGTCTTAAATCGGACGATCTTCACGCCCGCCTCGGCAAGAGACGCCGAAAGACCCTTTGCGGGGAGCAGGGAATCGGGGCCGGCTTCATAGGTGACAGACCCGACAAATATTGCGCTTTCGAGGTAGGTTCCTGTGGCAACGATGACGCGCTCACAGCTCCATTTCTCGCCAAGGCGTGTTTCCACGCCGCAGACTCTGCGCCCCTTGTCGGTCTCCTCGGTGCAAAGGCGCACGACCTCTGCCTGAATCAGACGCAAATTGGGAGTATTTTCCACTACTTCCTTCATCAGGCGTTGATATTTTTTGCGGTCGGCCTGTACGCGTTTGCTTTGCACCGCCGCGCCCTTGCCTGTGTTCAGTGTGCGCGACTGCAGGGTGACAAGGTCGGCAACGCGACCCATCTCGCCGCCAAGCGCATCGATTTCATAGACCAGGTGACCCTTTGCGGTTCCGCCGATCGACGGGTTGCACGGCATGTTCGCCAGCGCGTCAAGCGACAGGGTGAACAGCACCGTGTTCACGCCCATGCGCGCAGACGCCAGTGCCGCCTCGATCCCTGCGTGACCCGCGCCGATCACCGCAACCTGTGTTTGATAAATTGACATTTTTGGGCTTTTGGGGGGTTCTGGGAGGGGGGGGGAAATTGTTTAAAAAA